>NZ_NFHI01000053.1:0-14506 GCF_002159255.1 Massilimicrobiota sp. An80 | reverse complement strand
CATGAATATTATTCATTTGTTCATATGCCATGGGTATTTCAGAATCCTTATAAGATTTAATCAATACATCAATATATATACCATTGCATACATCTAAAAATCCAGATATTCTTGGAGAAGCTTTAAATAAATTGCTTCTATTGGGATCATTAACTCCAAAAACTCTAGCATTTTCTTCAGTGTAAGGTGCTTCTCCAACCGATCCATCTATAGCTACAACTGTATATCCTTTCAATGTTTCATAATCATTATTCTGATAATAGTGCTTACATAACTTTGAATTTATATATGGAAACACTTTATAATCCAGCTTTTTCTGTGCCTGAAATATAGCCTGCTTGGAAACTGACTTTTCCAACCCAAAAGATGAATAGTAATGATTGATTTCATTGGCAACTGTGTAACCTTGTCTAGATATGAGAAACTTGAGCAGTCCTGTAAGTCCCAATTTTGAATCTCTTGTAAAATATCTGGGATCTTTTCTAGCAATCTCAAAAATATCAGGATGAGACAAAAGAGCATCAAAATATTCAAATGTAGAATAGATAGACATTATTCTTCATCATCATACACAAGTCTAGGTTTCTTTTTAGCATACATGGCTTTAAGATAGGGAACCTGTTCTTCAGTAAGAAGACCAAAACTACGAATAGTGCGGTGTTTGATTTTATCACCATCACGATAAGACTCAACAAGAGAGCAGAAATAAGTGCCTTTTTTGCCTCTATTATTTTGAACAACCTTCACAAACATAAAACCACTCCTTTTCTATACTACAATTATACCATTAAATCATTGAGATTTCACTAAATATGATATATCACTTCTATAATTACTTATGAATCTTAATAAACAAAAAAAGAAATCTGAATATGTCAGATTTCTAATTTAAATCTGTCGTTAAATTGACGACATTGAGAATTAAATCTCCTTCTTAAATAAATATCCTTTTTCATCTAATGCACTGACAATACGTTGATATGTGTCTTCATTTGGACATTGAATCGTGTGTAAATGCAAACCATCAGTTAACTGACTTAAAGGTTTAGCCTGATTGTTATTGACTTTTTTTATAAATTGATCAACATCATAACGAGATGATAAATGTAATTTACCAGTGAGTTGTCCATAGACAGGATGATCCACAATAACATCAATAGCACATCCACCCGAATCCACAATCGTATATAATTCATCAGCCATTTGTTCTTGAGAGTGATTGACCGCAATGGTATAAGTTTGATTTTGTTGTTTAGAATCTAATATATAACCTCTTGGTGTCGCAATAATATTGGTTCCACTGGCACGTATTAATGCCACATCACCGACAATGATTTGTCTGGAAACGCCAAGTTTTTTTGCCAGTGTAGATGCTGATATAGGCTTATCGCTTTTTTTGATTTCTTCAATAATTTTTTCTTTTCTATCCATAATGTTTTACCTCACAACAAATTATAAATGATTTCAACCATAAAATAAAGTAGAATAAGTCTATAAGATGTCGTTGGTGTCATATCTATTTACAATGGTATAAAAAGGCATAAAATGAAAAGTGAAAGGAGAGAGGTAATATGAAAAAACATTTCTATCCTAATTAAAACCTTTTTTTGACACTTTTCAAATGTAATGAGATGAAAACAAGAAATATGATTATTTTATTGTTTTTAAAAATGCAGATAATATTTCTTTGAAAGTATTCAATCAAATGGGAAGATGGACTCATTATGGTCAAAAATCAGTGAGAGGTTGGTCCTCTTTATCTAAAGAACAAATCAAAGCATTTGTTGTGGAGCATTTGAACTGTAAAGATGATGAATTTGAAGTTTTCAATGCTCATAATGAATTATTTAGAATGAGATTTTAAAGTTATATAAAAAGGAGGAATCATTAATGAAATATATTGTAGGTAGACCTAAAATCAAAACATCTTTCACATATGTTTTGTTTATTTGTGCTTTTGGAGTCAGTATATTTATTGCTGATGCATGGGAAGGAATGCAAATTGTAGGTATACTGATTATTTTGGTAGGAATATTGATTGTTTTTCCAGGTATCAGTTATTGTGAGTTGATGTGGAAAGTTGATCAAAATGTTTTACAATACACTTATCATGATAATATGCTGATGAAGATTTCGTCTTTCTTTAAACATCTTTTGCATACACATCGTATAGAATATCAAATGACAATAGAACTCAGTCAGATTGATTATATTGCCATCACATATGCGAAAGTTCCACGTTTACCTTATGGAGCCATTGGTTATGATGTCTGGTTTCATGTGCATATGTATGATGGCTCTATATATAGTTTTATAGCTTTAACATTATCAGGCAGAAAAGATTTTAATCAGGCTGTTGATTTCATGAAGGAACAAGGTATTCATTTTAAAGATGGTTATCATATTCTTGATGCATTACATTCTCATGAACATCTTTCTTATTACTTAGAAAGAATAGATAAGGAGCAGTCAAAATGATTAGAGTTAGCATTTCTTCAAAAAATAATCAAGTGATTCAACAATTATTTGAAAAGTTCTTTCAAAAAGAACAGTTAGAATATCAAATTGTTTCTTATTCAAAAAATACGCATCAGGATATTTACATTTTTGAAATCCACCAAAGAGAAGATTTAAAACTGATTGAAGAACAACCACATTTTGATTATGCATTGTACTATGTGATTGGTCCTAAAGACTATGATTTGATTAGTGAATGTATGAGATTAAAAGTGAATCTTTATTTTTCAAAAGAGTCATTAACAGAAGACTTCAAAAAGTATGAAGTGACTATGCTTCATGATATTCAAGATAAATTTCAATACTATCAATACCAGAGAAATGGTATTGTATCTCAGATTCGTTTATCGCATATCTATTATGTAGAATCATTAAGACATTCTATTATTATTCATTCTATTAATGGCACAATGGTAGAAAGAAAAAACTTAAAAGCTTTTCTAGATACAATTCAATCATCACAGTTTATCCAAATTCATAAATCATTTATTGTCAATAAACAATGGATCCAAAATATTTTTTCTGATCATGTTTTATTAAAGAATGCTGAAACATTACAAATTGGTAGAGCTTATAAAAGTCATATTCAATTATTATAAATCATAAAGACGGGGAGGCGTTATTATGCTAAGTGTAAAGAGTGATATGGGCATGACTGCCATTCAAAGATATATCAATAAAAAAGCGATAAAAGGCTATTGTTTAAAATCAATCGTTCCATTTATATTATTTCCACCATTACATTTTCTGGTGTTTACTTTTAAAAAATCAGATAAAAAACAGATTGGATATCTTGTTGAATATCAAAGATTCGAAGATGATTCTTTAGAAAAGACATATATTCAAGATATGAAAGATCAGGGATGGACATTATTTACAAATGTGCCTGTCAGTTTTAGAAATAACGGTGAATTTATTTTTTATACAGATCAAGCTTCATTAATATCACAGATCAAAGTCACAAGAGAAGATTTGATAAGAGATGCACAATTACAATTTCAACATGGTTGTATTTTAGCTTGTTTATTTGTTATCTTTTTTTCAATCTTTCCCCTTTCAAATTATACAAATACTTTTCTAGGATTTGTATCTCATTATTTCTTTTTGATTGTAGCATTAGCGACAATCCTATATGCATCTATTAAATATATTTTAATCAAAAAATCAATTCTCAAATAATGTGGAGTTGAGGTCAGTTTCAAAAAGTATCATTCAAAACTTTGGGTTAAGATTGATACTTTTTTTATTGCCTGAAACAGGTTGCTTTTCTTTTGGATGAAATTAGATTATAATAAGTTTTAGGTGAGAGAATGAAGGATATAGCAAAAAAAGCGAATACAATGTATTTATTAGAAAAATACAATATGAAAGCCACAAAGAAGTTTGGACAAAATTTCTTAATAGATTTAAATGTTATTCAAAAAATTGTGGCTTGTACGCCTATTGATCAACAAACTTGTGTTATTGAAATTGGTCCTGGAATAGGAGCTTTAACAGAACAATTGTCTTATCAGGCGGGTCATGTTGTGAGCTATGAAATTGATACAAGATTAAAAGCTGTTCTAGAAGAATCATTAAATGAATGTTTAAATGTAGAGATTATTTTTCAAGATTTTTTAACAGTTGATTTAAAACAGATTGTTCATCATTATAAGCAACATTATTCAAAAGTTTGTATTGTAGCAAATCTACCATACTATATTACATCAGATATTTTAGAACATATTATCACGTCTCAGGCTGATGTTGATAGTATACATGTTATGGTTCAAAAAGAAGTGGCACTGAAATTAACAGATGCTTCTTATCATAGTCCATTGACTTTTATGATAGAAAGTATTGGTCAAGCTTCTTTAGATATGACAATTTCTAAAAATGTATTTTCACCTGCTCCAAGAGTCGATAGTGCAATTTTATCTATTATGATGGAAAAGACATACAACCCACTTTTAACACAGATTTTAAAACAGGCTTTTACACAAAAAAGAAAAACAATCTATAATAATTTAAAAGGATTGTTTTTAGAAAATACAGAAAAAATATTAAATGAATGTGATATTGATTTAAAAACAAGACCAGAACAATTAAGTGTTGAAGATTATATAAAACTCACACATTATTTATAAATTCATATGATATATGGGTGAGGTTTATGAAAATTGGAGATTATGTTGTCAGGAAAAAATATAATCGCGATATATTATTTGAGATTTTTGATATTAAAGATAATATTTATTATTTAAGAGGTGTAGAACTGAGGTTGATTGCAGATAGTGAGTTGGATGATTTAGAGTTGAGTGAAGTTCAGCCACAGTTAGAAGATGGTTTTGTGATGGAAAGACATCCAGTGATCAGAGGAAAAGTTTTACATCTTGATGGTGATGAAAAATATTTGAAGATGTGTCAAAAGAAATATGAGGAATTAAAGATTAGGGCTGATTGTTATTATATGAAAGAAAGTGAGATGCCTGATCGAGTGATAGAATTATTAGAGAAACACAAGCCTCAGATTTTAGTCATTACTGGACATGATGCATTAAGAAAGAATGCCGATAAAAGTATAGGACAGAATTATCAACATTCATTAGATTATATGGCAGCAGTGAAAAAAGCACGACAGTATCAGGGAGATAAAGATGCTTTGATTATTATTGCTGGGGCATGTCAATCGTATTATGAAATGTTACTGGCGAGTGGAGCTAACTTTGCTTCCAGTCCTAAACGTATGAATATTCATGCTTTAGATCCTGTTTATATTGCCAGTCTAGTAGCTAATGAGAGTGTGAGGAATTATTGTGATATTGAAGATATTATCAATCATACATCGCATAAACAAAGTGGTATGGGTGGTATTGATACAAGAGGTGTCGCCAGAAAAATATATCCAACGAGAGGATGAGAGAAATGAAAATAAGAGCTTATGCAAAGGTCAATTTAGCATTAGATGTTGTCAGAAAAAGAGAAGATGGGTATCATGATTTAGAGATGATCATGGCACCTATTACATTACATGATTTAATTTATATTGAAAAGATTGATCATGGTATTCAAATCACTGCAAATACCAATCGTATGCCAACAGATCAAAGAAATATCATGTATAAAGTTGCACAGTTACTCATAGAACGTTATCAAATTCCTTATGGAGTCAAGATTCATATTTATAAACATATTCCTACACAAGCAGGACTCGCTGGAGGAAGTGCGGATGGTGCAGCTGTTTTAAAAGTGATGAACCAAATCTTTCAATTAAATCTATCATTGGAAACATTGGCTGATATTGGTAAAGAAGTAGGAGCAGATATACCATTTTGTATTTATGAAAAAACAGCTTTAGTGAAAGGAATTGGAGAAAAGCTTGAATTTATTTCAAAGGATTTTCATTGTTATGTACTGTTGGTTAAACCTAAAAAAGGAGTATCCACAAAAAAATCATTTGGTATGTTAGACTTAAAAAATGCTGAGCATCCTCCAATCATGGATATGAAAGAAGCTATTGAAAATAATGACTATCAGGGGGTTGTCAAATGTTTAGGAAACACTCTAGAAGAACCATCTTTAAAGATAGTCCCTGATATATTAAAAATTAAAGAAGAAATGAAAGAATTAGGGTTTGATGGCGCTTTAATGTCTGGAAGTGGTTCTTGTGTATTTGGTTTAACTCAAGATCAGAAGTTGTTAGAAAAAGGGTATCAGTTCTTTTTGAATAGATATGCTTTTGTCAGAAAAACAGAGATTTTAAATAAGGATTCACTGAAGTTATAAATAACTAACTTTTGTTTTTGTAAAAAAGTATGGAAAAATATGGGTATGAACGAAAGTATTTCCCTGTTTCCTCTTTTTTTTTATATATTTTTTTGTTAGAATAGTGGCGATAAGGAGAGAAAAAAATGAAAGTATATGCTATTGTATTGGCTGCTGGTAAAGGCACAAGAATGAAGTCTGATAAACCAAAAGTAGTACATGAAGTATTATATAAGCCAATGATTAATCATGTTGTAGATGAATTAAAGGCTTTAGGTGTAGATGAAACAATTGTGATTGTTGGTCACGAAGCTGATCAAGTGAAAGCAATTGTGGATGATGTCACTTTTGTTGATCAAACAGAACAACTTGGTACAGGTCATGCTGTATTGCAGGCTAAAGATATTTTAGCTAATCGAGATGGAATGACTCTTGTTTTATGTGGTGATGCACCATTGATTCGTAAAGAAACATTAAAAGAATTTATTGCGTATCATCAAGAATGTCATAATCAGGCAACAATTATGAGTGCTGATTGTGATCCAAGTACGCATTATGGAAGAATTATTAAAGAAAATGGTCAAGTCACAGGAATTGTGGAATTTAAAGATTTATTAGAAAGTCAAAAAGATATTACTGAAATGAATACTGGAGAATATTGTTTTGACAATAAAGCATTATTTGAAGCATTAAGTCAAGTGACAAATGATAATGCGCAAAATGAGTATTATTTGACTGATGTTATTGGAATCATGAATCATCAAGGTTTAAAAGTAGATGCTTATAAGATTGATGATTTTGATGAAGTTGGTGGTATTAATGATCGCGTAGCATTAGCTCAGTCAACACAGTTTTTAAGAGATCGTATTAATCGTGAACATCTTTTAAATGGAGTGACGATTGTTGATCCATCTAATACGTATATTGGTAGAGATGTTGTGATTGGACACGATACAATTATTGAACCAGGATGTATTATTAAAGGGAAAACAGTGATTGGAAGTCATTGTCATATTGGACCATATTGTGAATTTACAAATATGGAAATTAAAGATAATGTTGAAATTAAATTCTCTGTTTTAAGTGATTCAATTATTGAAAGTGGTGTAGATATTGGACCATATGCAAGATTGAGAACAAATTGTCATATTCATGAGAATGCACATTTAGGTAACTTTGTAGAAATGAAAAAAGCTGACTTTGGTGCAGGAAGCAAGGCTTCACATTTAACTTATGTAGGAGATGCCCAGGTTGGTCAAGATGTTAACTTTGGTTGTGGAACAATTACATCTAACTATGATGGTAAAAATAAATCACTCACAAAGATTGAAGATAATGTCTTTATTGGATGTAATACCAATTTAGTAGCTCCTGTCACAGTGAGAAAGAACGCATATATTGCAGCAGGATCAACAATTACTAAAGAAGTTGATGAAGATGCGATGGCAATTGCGAGAGCTAGACAAGAAAATAAACAAGGTTATAGTAAGATATTAAAAGAAATACGTGAAAAAGAATACGAAAGACGAAATAAAAATAAAAAATAAGGAGAATATGGGGTAAAAATGAAAAATAACATAACAATATTTGCTTTATCATCTAATCAGGAATTAGCTCATTCAATGGCTGATATTTTAGGGACAGAAGTTGGGAAAAGTAAAGTTCATCATTTTGCAGATGGTGAAATCTTAGTTGAAATTGAAGAATCAGTACGTGGAAAAGATGTCTTTATTGTACAATCAACATCAAATCCAGTGACTGAAAACTTAATGGAAATTTTAGTTTTGACTGATGCTTTAAAACGTGCATCAGCAAAAGAAATTACAGCAGTTATACCATATTTTGGTTATGCTAGACAAGATCGTAAGGCAAAACCAAGACAACCAATTACATCACGTTTAGTTGCTGACTTATTAACAGTAGCTGGGGTTGATAGAGTTGTGACAGTAGACTTACATGCACGTCAAATTCAGGGATTCTTTGATATTCCAGTTGATGAAATGGAAGCTTTACCTCTTATTTGTAGATATATTAAAAATAAAAATATTGAAGATTTATGTGTTGTATCACCAGATCATGGAGGAGCAACGCGTGCTAGAAAAATGTCAGAAGCATTGGATTGTCCAATTGCTATCATTGATAAAAGACGTCCTAAACCAAACGTTGCGGAAGTTATGGGTATTATTGGGGATGTTGCAGGTAAAAACTGTGTCTTAATTGATGATATGATTGACACAGCTGGTACAATTGTAGCTGGAGCACAAGTCTTAAAAGAAAAAGGTGCTAAAGATGTTTATATTGCTTGTACTCATGGTGTATTATCAGGACCGGCAGTAGATAGATTAAAAGATTGTGTCGCAAAAGAAGTTATTATTACAGATACAATTGCTATTCCAGAAGAAAAACGTTTTGATAAATTAGTACAAATCAGTGTAGCTGAATTATTAGCATATACAATTGAAAGTATTGAAAATGATTTACCTGTCAGTGATGTATTCCAACATTTTGATTTTAAAGGTGAATAATAAATGGTTATAAAATATATACGCAAAAGCTATAATGAAACGATGTATAAATGTTTTAGGCCCTTTAAATAATTGAGGGGTCTAATCTAAAAAGCTTTAAATTAATAGTGGGGTATTTTGACCCCACTTTCATTTTAAAGCAGGACGAACAATATTTGATTGGTGACTATCTGTCATCTTTTTTTATTACATTTTCCTCTTGGTTTACCAACTCTTTTCATCTTTTTTTCATGCTCGGTTGCAGTATGTTTTTATATGAATTTTGCGAATAGATGAACTTATTTCTAGCTCTTGCAAAGTTTTGCATTCCATTTGCATTACTGGTTGATCTTCTTGATATAGTTATTTTTTTCTCAATAGGTCTGCTAGATAGTCTTCTTTTTCGTAATATTGTTTGCAAACAAATTATAACAGGAGATTCTCATTTTATAAAAAGCAACCCCAATTTAAATTTAAAGCAAGAAAAGACAGACCCCTTTAAAAATTTAAAGGCTAGGGTCTGCCCCGCAAATATTTAATATACCAATCAATAGTTCTATGCTTAAACATAGAACTTTTTTATATCCATAAACGAATCATAATAGGCGCTAAAAACACAGTGAATATACCTGAAATCACAATGGATAAACTACTCATTGCTGCCTCAATTTCACCCCACTCAATTGCTTTCGCTGTTCCAATAGCATGAGCACTATTTCCTAATGCCAATCCACGTGCAACAGGATGATTGATATGGAAAACTTTAAAAATCGTTTTAGCAATCATTGATCCAAAAATTCCTGTTAAAATGACAACACCTACTGTCATTGTCGAATGACCACCAAGCAATTCTGATACTCCAATAGCAATCGCTGTCGTAATAGATTTTGGCATCAAAGAATATAAAACTGTTTCACTTGTCTTCAACAAAATACAAAGAACCATAACACTCATCAAACCAGACAGACAACCACATAATAAGCTTGCTATAATAGCTCCAAAATGTTTAACCAGGACTTGTGTTTGTTTATATAAAGGAATCGCTAAACAAACAGTTGATGGAGTCAATAAATATGTAATCATTTGTGCTCCCTGATTATATGTCTGAAAATCAATATCTAAAACATATAAAACAAAGATAGTCAAAAAAGCACTGATTAATAATGGATTCAAAAGAGAATAAGACCATCGCTTTCTTATTTGAACAGCCAACCAATATGTTAATAAACTTAATACAATGCCAAAACAAGATGTTTCAATCAATAAATTATTCATTGATATTTTTCCTTTCTATCATATATTGTGCAACTTTCCCTGTCACTACCATCACAATGACTGTACTTATAACAAGAACAATCATAATCACAGCTATGTTTTCAAATAATTCTTCTTTGACATTCATTAAACCAACAGCAGATGGAACAAATAAAACAGGCATAATCAAAATCAGCCAATCTGCAACATCTTCTATTGCTGATAATGGAATCATTTTTGTATAAAGACCAACTAACATGATCAACAATCCATAAACACTTGCTGGAATGGGTAATGGTAAAAAACTCAATAATTCTCCTACAAATGAAATCAACATAATAATAAGAAACTGATGTATATATTTCATAATGACCTCCTGTTGTGATACCGTGCAACATTATAACATGATTTGACTGATGATTATACTTTTTTTTATAAATTAATTTGCATTTTTATATTGAATAGATTTAAATATAGAGTTGAGGTGATCACAATGGCTTATCAAAAACAATATTATAAAAGAGGTCATTATGTTAAAAAAATCATTGATGATTATTGTGTTATAGATATCGAAACAACAGGTTTATCTTGGCAAAAAGATAAAATTATTGAAATTGGAATATTAAAGGTCAGAAACAAGGAAATCGTTGAACGTTATAGTCAGTTAATCAATCCCCAACAGAATATTAGTTCTTTTATCACTCAACTCACTGGCATTGATAATCAAATGGTAGAGGATATGCCTGTTCTTTCTTCTGTTCAAGATGACATTTTGCAGTTTCTTGGACACGATCCAATTATTGGACATAATACAGCTTTCGATCTTAATTTTATTGCGAATCATTTTCAGATCAATTTATCTAATGAATATATGGATACGGTTCAATTTTGTAGAAAGGTTTATCCTCAAATGCCCCATCATCGTTTAACAGACATGGTAGAATTTTTAGGGCTTTCCACAAATGAACACCGTTCTTTAGCAGATTGCATATCTACATATGAACTTTATGAACACCTTAAAAAAGAAATAATTAGACAACATATATCCATATAAATACCTCAAAAGCATAGCTGACTATCCATTATAAGTATTTGATTTTTATAATGTCTATATATAGAATATAGTCAAGGAGGCTTTCATATGATTCAAATGCTTACCAAAGAAGATATTCAAAAAAGTTTAGAAGATATGGGATGTTCATCCAAACAAGTTCAAGAATTTGTTGATGACTTTGAAAATCATCGTTTTGAATTTCTTTTCCTTTTTTTAAAAAAGAAAAGATATGAAATTCTAGATGAAGTGCATCAAAAACAAAAGAAAATTGATCATCTTGATTATCTGATTTACACTTTAAAAAATATTCAAAATAAAGCATAAGCTTTCTTAAAGGAGGTCAATATCATGCAAATCAAACAGATTATTGAAAATCAAACTTTTGATGAAGAAAGAGCTTTATACAACATACAAAATACTGAAGTGAGAAACTGTACTTTTGCTGGTCCTCAAGATGGAGAATCTGTCTTGAAAGAAACAAGACAAGTCAGAGTTGATCATTGTACTTTTTCGCTTCGTTATCCCTTATGGCATGTACAGGGTTATGAATTAATTCACAGCTCTTTAGATGAATTAACAAGAGCTCCTATCTGGTATTCTCATCATGGTTTGATTGATTCTTGTGATATTCAAGGTATAAAAATTTTAAGAGAATGTAGTGATACAATTGTTTCAAATTGTCAGATTCAATCACCAGAGTTTGGCTGGTTCTGCCAGGATATTTCTATTAAAGATAGTGAAATTCATTCTGAATATATGTTACTTCATAGTCAGCATGTTAAAATTGATCATTTGAAATTTACAGGAAAATATTCTTTCCAATATATGCATGACTTGGAAATTACAAATTCTTTTTTAGATACAAAAGATGCCTTCTGGCATAGCAGTAACGTCATTGTTAAAGATTCTGTTGTCAAAGGTGAATATTTAGGGTGGTTTTCAAAAAATGTCACATTCATTAACTGTCAGATCATTGGAACACAACCACTTTGCTATTGTGAAAATTTGAAACTCATTGATTGTGAAATGATTGATTGCGATTTAGCATTTGAATATTCTGATGTACAGGCAACAATCAAAGGACATGTTGATTCTATTAAAAATGTCAAATCAGGAACAATTACGGTTGACAGTGTTGGTGAAATCATCAATGAAGATGCTGTTATGGAAACAAATGGTCAAGTGATCATCAGACAAGCCCCTATAAACAATCAGTCTATTTGTCAATGCTGTTGTTAAACGTTAACTGAAAAGTTAGCGTTTTTTTGTTATCAATAATTGAACATTAAAAAAGTGAATCTCTGCAATGAAGATACCTTAACTTTTAGAAATTCACTTCTCTCTTCATTCCATGTTTATAAATCAATATTTTTATTTCACAACAATATTGACAAGATTGTTGTATTTGATCAAAAAACACTGTTAAAATAAGCGTTTTTTTCCTATCTTCATCATTTGTACCATCCGGTACCACTCGCTTGACTCATTTATTCTGTTTATCCGTGCTATAAAACCTTGCTTTTTTCAGCATGATTATAACATCAATTAATATTCATCCCAATTATACAATTTAGATTTTATCCAACAACGCTGTTTCCTCTCTGAATTTTTCTGTACTGTTGTGAACATAGGACAGTGTCATACGAATGGTCCCATGTTCTAAAAGAGAACTGACGGTATTTGGTGTCATTCCCGCCTCCAGACAACGTGTTGCAAACGTATGTCTGAAAATATGCGCTGAAAGTCTTGGACAGTCAAATTCATACCCGCTTTTTTTGCCTTTTCTATACAGTATCCTAATGAGCTGCTAAAACCAGTACGATTGTATGCATCACCAAGTGATGATACAAAGATAAGATCATCACTGATCGATGATTTTCCTCTATATATCTTCCCTAGTTCAGGCTTTCTTTTTTTGATGTTTCTATCCAGTATTTCATATGCTGTTTTATTGAGTGGGATAATCCTGCTTTTTTTGTTCTTTGTTTCTGCAAAGGTGTATTCCCCCTCTTCATTGCGTCGATAGGAAAGCTGATGTCGTATACAAATATATCTTTTTTCAAGATCAACCTCATCAAAAGAAAGACCAAGTAATTCACTTAATCTTAGACCTGTATTCAGCATCAGCAGCACCATATCCTTAAGGCGTTGAGAAGCGATATGACTGATCAGAACTTCTTCATCCTTCCTTGACATGGCTTCTGTTGCCCTTCTTCTTGGTTTTGATATATGAATGCTTTTGGCAGGATTTTTATTAATAAGATCGTTTTCATAGGCTACATTAAACATTTGCTTTAAGACAGACAGTATATTAATGGCTGCAGTAATCGAATCATTACTGGCTTCATTAACGATCAGCTGAACATCAATCATACGAATTTCTCTGATGGAAATATTTCCCCTGTCTTTCTTGAAAATGTATTTGTTAAAAGCTGTCTCCAGATGGTCCAGATACTGCTGAGTAACACCCTGAGGCCTTTTGATATGCTTTATCCAGAAATCATACCATTCTTTGATAGTGTAGTTACGTGCAGCCACACCCTGGCTTTCATAATCTTCCACTTTCGCCTTTTCAAATCTCATTCGCAAACATTTCAGATCAGGATCTGTCAGTGCAATGCGTTTACCTGATTTGCTGGTAAACCTAGCCATATAAAGTCCGTCTTTTCTCTGTATAATACCTAAACCGAGTTCTTTATTTCTTAAATCCTTTCCCATTTTCTTTTCCTCTTAGCAGTCAAGCACGTTATGATTCAATAGCCACTTCTCCATATTCTTTCGTTTGATCATTCTTTTGTTGCCGTTGAAGATACAAAGACTCGTATGCTTGTTTGTTAATCTTCTTAACGTGTTGATACCAATTCCAAAATATTCGGCTGCTTCTTTCAGTGTGAGCAATACTTTTTGATTTTCAGTTGTTTCCATAAATTCATTCCTCCTTATTTAACCTTTATCATATTAAAAAAAGCAGAAAATGAGAAATGTACAAAATTCGATACTTTTAGATATCATCGTTATCCAAATGCTCAACATAGTAATCAATATCAGCTGCTGCATAACCACCAAAGCAGCACACTTGTCAAAAGACAAACAGGTGTCTATTGTTTTATCCTGTATAATCCTCATGCCTGTGACGGTCTGATCACGATCGAGCTAGAGCTGATTATGAGTATCATTATTTTTGTTTGCATTAATGCAAAACTGTGGACTGCCTGATATTGCCTTTATTGAATTGTCAATGTTCTTTTACATAAGCCTTTCACTTATTCAATGAAATTATACATAAACAAAAATACTCCCATAAGGGAGTATTGCAGGCTGTTGACAAAGTAAAAAAGTCAACAGCTTTTAGTTTTCAAATGAAAGAATATATGGTATTATATCCATTGTCGTGGATGACTTCTTTCCAAGTACGCAAACTTTGAGGCTCCAC
>NZ_NFHI01000052.1:0-14972 GCF_002159255.1 Massilimicrobiota sp. An80 | reverse complement strand
AATTCATTTGTGCCGGCAAATGGAAGACGCATATCAAACGGCCTGATTGAAAACAGAAACAAATCCATCAAGCTGCTGAAACACAGTTCAAACGGATACCTCAACTGGCATCGTTTCAAGACAAGAATCATGTACAGTCTCAATAAAGACTCAACATATCACCTGTATCCAATCAAAAACAAGGGAGATTTTACAGAATGATGACAAGAAAAAAGATTTATACACTGATTGTGGACAATCATGATGTAAGCATTATCAGCAGACAACGTCTGCTGGAAGACATACTATACAGACTCAATATGATGAATATGCAGATGAACTGGATGACTTGACTCAGGAAATCAATCTGAAGTTAGATAAACTGATAGAAAAAGCAGAAAAAAAGAACCATGACCCATCATCAGATCATGATTCTCCTATACAGTTTTAAAATTGTGGGAAGAACAGCCTTCCCACAATTTCTTATAATCCAAAACCCCACAACCCCGTGTTATTTTAGATTACCTTTTTAAAAGGTGAAATTTTGAAGAATACTTTGTTCTTTTCTACAATATCTGTAAGTCCTGTCTTTGGGAATTAACGTTAAAAAATAGTGTTATTTTTAAGGATGATGAAACGGTGCTCATTTAAAATGATTAAGATAATTAGTTTAGCTATTTGTTATAGATTTTATATATTGATGATTTATAGTACATATTGATGATTTATAGTACAGAATTGTTTTGAGTTTAATAGAAATGATTATATGTAAGAATTTAAAATATGAGAAATAATATATGACCATTTGTATAATAAAATTGGAGGAGGAATTAAGTTGAATCTCAGTTACTCTCCAATTTTATTATAGAGATTATCTATTCTGATATTGAGTGGTTTTTATTGATTGTAAGTGAACTCAAGCACTTTGAAATTCTTATTTCATATATTAAATGAAAACATTATCATTAAGAATTCTCATCTGATTGACTTTCTTTGATTTCCATATCAAATTCAACATAATTTGGATTGATTTGTAGATGAGGAATTAGAACAATTGTACGCAATGGAGCATCGATGTTTATATCTTTATTGATAATTGTTTCATCAGGATTCTCATTTTCTTTTGTATAATCAAATTGATCATTTCTGATTTCCTTTTGTTTTTCAAATTCAACTTCTTGAATGTATTCTGTTATCATTTGGTCAAACATTATTTTAGCGTCATCTTTAGCCTTTAATGGTTTACCAATCAATTCTTCCATATCTAGTCCTTTAAATTGACTATCTATTGACATTTTTCATCATCCTCTCATTACTTATACTTAAATATATTATAAATAATCAATGGATAGTAATCAAATATATTGAATATTTCAATAAGTGTTCCTTTGGCTTAGACATCATCACTTGTATAGATGAAACTAATATACTTGTGATAAAACTTTTAATAGTGATATAATAAAAATGATGCTAAGGATGTGAGAAAAATGAACTATTATAAAACAGGTGAATTTGCTAAAAAAGCCAGTATATCTATAAGGACAGTTCGCTATTATGATAAAAAAGGATTGTTAAAACCATCATTAATTGATACCAATGGGTATCGTTTATATACTGATAAAGACTTTGAAAAGCTTCAAAAAATATTATCTTTAAAATATTTAGGATTTTCTTTAGATGATATTTTTGCAATGACAGCCAATGATAGTTATTTATCTTTGAAACAGTCCTTAGACTTACAAATGAAATTGATTCAACAAAAAATAGAAACATTGCAATCTATGCAATCTTTTTTACAGGAAGCACAAAATACTCTCATTCACAATGAAAAAATAGAATGGTCCGAGTTTATGAAGAATATCCAAATGGATGAAATGGAAAAAGAACTTGTAGAGCAGTATCGTAATGCGACAAATATTGATATTAGAATGAGGTTGCATGATAAATATTCTATAAATCCAATATCTTGGTTTCGTTGGTTGTTTTCTTATTATTGCTTACATGAAGACAGTTGTGTTTTAGAAATTGGTTGTGGGAATGGTCAATTATGGAAAGAAAATCAAGAATTGATTCAAGGACATATTGTTTTATCAGATATATCACAAGGCATGGTTGATGATGCTAAAAAGAATCTTGAAAATATATCAGATATCAATTATCAATGTTTCGATTGTTTAAATATCCCTTATCCAGATGAATCGTTTGATATAGTGATAGCAAATCATGTTTGTTTCTATTTGAAGGATTTAAATCAGGCATTGAAAGAGATTCAAAGAATTTTAAAACCAGGAGGTTATTTATATTGCAGTACGTATGGTAGTCAACATATGAAAGAAATTACAGATTTAGTCAAAGAATATAACCCTAAGATTGTATTATCAAATAGACAATTATATGACGTATTTGGATTAGATAATGGTAAAAATATTCTATTGAAATATTTTACTGAAGTTAAACAAAAAAAATATGAAGATCATTTAGAAGTTCATAATATGGATGATATTGCTAATTACATTTTATCTTGTCATGGCAATCAAAGTGAGTATATTTCTAAAGATTATATGGCTTTTAAAAAATTCCTTGATCGTAAATTATCATCACATTCTCATTTCTATATTACAAAAGATGCTGGCATGTTTATTTGTCAAAAATAGGTATTGACCATGACGTAACGTCATGGTTTATATTTTGTTTGTAGAAAATGGAGGAAAATGAATATGAAAGGAATTATTTTGGCAGGAGGAAGTGGGACAAGACTTTATCCTCTTACACAAGTCACAAGTAAACAATTATTACCTATTTATGACAAACCAATGATTTATTATCCATTAAGTATCTTGATGAATGCAGGGATTAAAGAAATTTTAATTATTTCTACTCCTGATGATACACCAAGATTTCAGGAATTATTAGGAGATGGACATCAATTTGGAATTGAATTACAATATAAAGTACAACCATCACCTGATGGATTAGCTCAGGCATTTTTGTTGGGCGAAGAATTTATTAATGGAGATAGCTGTGCTATGATTTTAGGAGATAACATTTTCCATGGTCATGGACTTACAAAACGCTTAAAACAGGCAGCATCTAAAACTTCTGGAGCGACTGTTTTTGGTTATTATGTGGATGATCCTGAAAGATTTGGGGTTGTTGAGTTTGATGAAAATGGAAAAGCTATTTCTATTGAAGAAAAACCAGAACATCCAAAATCAAATTATGCTGTTACTGGTTTATATTTCTATGACAATAAAGTTGTAGAATATGCCAAACAGATTAAACCAAGTGATAGAGGAGAGTTGGAAATCACTGATTTAAATAAGATTTATTTAGAAAAAGGTGATTTGGAAGTCACTTTATTAGGTCAAGGCTTTACGTGGTTGGATACAGGAACACATGAATCTTTAGTAGATGCAACAAACTTTGTAAAGACTGTAGAAACACATTCACATAGAAAGATAGCATGTCTAGAAGAAATTGCTTATCTGAATGGATGGATTTCAAAAGAAGAGTTAGAAAAAGCATGTGAACTTTATAAAAAGAATCAGTATGGAAAATATTTAAAAGATGTATTAGAAGGGAAGTATATTGATTAATGAAAGTTATTGAAACAAAAATACCAGGAGTTTTGATTATTGAAACAGATGTTTTTGGTGATCACAGAGGTTATTTTACAGAAACATATTCTAAACCAAAATACGAAAAGTTAGGAATCACAGTTGATTTTGTACAGGATAATATGTCATTTAGTGCACAAAAAGGAACTTTGAGAGGATTGCATTGGCAAAATCCTCCATATGCACAATCAAAACTTGTATCTTGTACAAAAGGGAAAGTGATTGACGTTGCTGTAGATATTAGAAAAGGTAGTCCTACATATGGTGAATGGGTATCTGTTGAATTAAGTGCTGAAAATCATAGACAGTTCTTTATTCCACAGGGATTTGCTCATGGATTTTTAACTTTAACAGATGATGTAGAATTTAGATATAAAGTTGATAATGTTTATAATAAAGAGTCTGAAGGTGGTATGCGTTATGATGATCCAACTGCTCATGTAGATTGGGGAACATTATTAAATGGTATTGAACCTGTATTAAGTGAAAAAGATCAGACAGGACCAACTTTAGAAGAATCAAATAATCAGTTTGTATATGAAGGAGAAGAAAAATAATGAAAATATTAGTCACAGGTGGAGCAGGATTTATTGGTGGTAACTTTGTTCATTATATGGTGAATAAATATCCTGAAGATATGATTGTCAATTTAGATTTATTAACTTATGCTGGGAACTTAGAAACATGTAAACCAGTAGAAGGAAAACCTAATTATAAGTTTGTTAAAGGCGATATTGCTGATAGAAAGTTTATCTTTGATTTATTTGAAAAAGAAAAGTTTGATGTTGTTGTGAACTTTGCAGCAGAATCACATGTTGATAGAAGTATTGAAGATCCTGAAAGCTTTGTCAGAACAAATGTCATGGGAACAACAACATTACTTGATGCATGTAATCAATTCGGTATCAAAAGATATCATCAGGTATCAACTGATGAAGTTTATGGTGATTTACCATTAGATAGACCAGATTTATTCTTTACAGAAACAACACCATTACATACATCAAGTCCATATAGTTCATCAAAAGCTGCAGCTGATTTATTTGTATTAGCTTATCATAGAACATATGGTTTACCAGTGACAATCAGTAGATGTTCTAATAACTATGGACCATACCATTTCCCAGAAAAATTAATTCCATTAATGATTTCAAGAGCATTAGCTGATGAATCATTACCAGTATATGGAACAGGAGAAAACGTTAGAGACTGGTTACATGTTTATGATCATTGTGTTGCTATTGATTTAATTATTAGAAATGGTAGAGTTGGAGAAGTTTATAATGTTGGTGGTCATAATGAAAGAACAAACCTTCAGGTTGTCAAAACAATCTTAAAAGCATTAGATAAACCAGAATCATTAATTAAATATGTTGAAGATAGAAAAGGACATGACTTAAGATATGCGATTGATCCAACAAAGTTAGAAACAGAACTTGGATGGAAACCAAAATATAACTTTGATACAGGAATCCAACAGACAATCCAATGGTATCTTGATAACAAAGAATGGTGGCAAAACATTTTATCAGGAGAGTACAAAAACTATTTCCAGAAGATGTATGTTGATAAAGGTAGAGTGGAAGAATAATGAAAGTCTTAGTTACAGGTGTTAAAGGACAATTAGGTTATGATATTGTCAATGAATGTCAAAAAAGAGGAATTGAAGCTGTAGGTGTTGATGTCGAAGATATGGACATTACAGATGCTAAACAAGTTGAAGCTGTTATAACAGATGAATATGATGCGGTGATTCACTGTGCAGCTTGGACAGCTGTTGATAAGGCTGAAGATGAAGTAGAGATGTGTCGAAAAGTCAATAAAGATGGCACAGAAAATATAGTGAACATCTGTCAACAATTAGATATTCCATTAATGTATTTTTCTACGGATTATGTTTTTGATGGTTTAGGTGAAGAACCATGGCATGAATATGATGAAAGAAAACCATTGAATGTTTATGGACAAACAAAATATGAAGGAGAACTTGCTGTTGAAAAGTTACCAAAACACTTTATTATACGTATTTCATGGGTTTTTGGAGTGAATGGACATAATTTTATTAAAACAATGCTCCGTCTAGGGAAAGAAAGAGGAGAAGTCAGTGTTGTTGATGATCAAATTGGATCACCAACCTATACATATGATTTAGCAAAGTTATGTGTAGATATGATTCAGACACAAGAATATGGAACATATCATGCAACAAATGAAGGAATTTGTTCTTGGTATGAATTTGCTTGTGAAATATTTAAGCAAGCACAAATGAATGTTAAAGTTAATCCAGTGGATTCAGCAGCATTTCCAGTTAAAGCAACAAGACCTAAAAATAGTCGCATGAATAAATCAGAACTTGATAAACATGGTTTTGATAGATTACCTACATGGCAAGATGCATTAAAGAGATATTTAAGAAATATTTTATAAAATGAAAGTGAGGTTAAAACCTCACTTTTCAATTTTATATGATGAATAAAGAGAAAATGAATGTTAGAGTTATGTAAATTATGTTGACAATTTTAACAAAATGGCATATGATGTTGAAGATAAGTGGGAAAAATGCTATAATTATGGTGTTATTTAGTAAAAGGGGAGAGGATAACATGAAGGAAAACATATTTGCTATGGGATTAATTTGTGTTGAAATGGCATTTTTTTATCTTCTCTATTTCATTGTAGACTTACCGTCAGATTTTTATTTACAGTTAGGATTACTTTGGATGATTATCATGCTTCTAAGTCAACATTATAAAATACGATCTACTCTTGTATGGGATGAAATTAAAAGCGATTTGAAGGCATTTATATATTTTGTGCTAGTTGCTTTTGTTTTTGCATATCCAAAAACAAATTTCTATTTAGAAATAGTGGGGGTAGGTTTTTTTATGTCTGTTTTTGCTGTTTTTGCAAACAGAATGATTCGTATTTTATTTAGAAACAAATTGTCAAGAAAAACTTTGATTATTGGGACGGGAGATGAAGCATATCGTATTGGTAAAATTGCTAATAACAATAGATTTGCTTTAACAAATGTTATTGGATTCGTATCAACAGATAATCAAATTGATAATGAATTGAAAGAAGATATGAGATATCCTATTTATGATTATTATGAATTAAATGATTTATTGAAAAATCATATTGATCAGGTTATTATTGCATTACCAGAGGCATCAAAAGAAGAAATAGATGTCATCACAAGACATTTATTTGATAGAGTGCGTTATATTAAGATATTACCTCAATTAAATTTTACAATGACTTTTAATTCTAGAATTGATGATTTTGATGGAGAATTACTTATATCAACATCAAGAGGTAGATTAGGAGTTTTTGGTAAAGCGTTAAAACGTATTATTGATGTTTGTGCAGGATTGTGTGGTTGCTTGTTACTTATCCCATTAACTATATATGTTTCTAAAAAGAATAAGAAAAGTGGAGATACAGCGCCAATATTCTTTAAACAAAAAAGAATTGGTGAAAATGGAAAAGATATATATATTTACAAATATCGCTCTATGGTACCAAATGCTGAAAAGGTTTTAGAGGAACTAATGAAAAAAGATCCTGCTATTAAAGAGGAATATTTAACCAATAAAAAATTAGTCAATGATCCACGCATTACTGAAGTTGGACATTTTTTAAGAAAAACTTCTCTAGATGAATTTCCACAATTTATTAATGTTCTTAAAGGAGAAATGAGTTTGGTTGGTCCAAGACCGTATCTTCCAAGAGAAAAAGATGATATGGATATTTATTACCATTCTATTATTAAATGTAAACCTGGTATTACAGGAATGTGGCAGGCTAATGGTAGAAGTGACGTTGGTTTTATTGATCGATGTAAACTTGATGATTATTATTACAAAAACTGGAGTATTGGTTTAGATATTATTATTGTCTATAAGACAATTAAGAGTGTTATTTATGGTAAAGGTGCATTATAGCACATATTGACTATGCAAAAAAATTTAATAAGAGAGGAAAATAATATGAAAATAGGTTTAGTTGGTTCAAGTGGGGGGCATCTTACACATTTATATATGTTAAAACCTACATGGGAGAAATACGATAGATTTTGGGTTACTTTTGATAAAGAAGATGCTAGAAGTATGTTGAAAGATGAGCAAATGTATTCTTGCTATTATCCTACCAATAGAAATCTTAAAAATTTAATCAAGAATACTTTTGTTGCATGGAAGGTATTACGAAAAGAAAAACCAGATATTCTTATTTCTTCTGGTGCAGCAGTAGCTGTTCCTTTCTTTTACTTAGGAAAGCTAATGGGTAAAAAACTAATTTATATTGAAGTATTTGACAGAGTGGATAAACCAACATTAACAGGACGTTTAGTTTATCCAATTGTTGATGAATTTATTGTGCAGTGGGAAGAACAATTAAAGGTTTATCCTAAATCTAAAAATTTTGGGAGTATTTTCTAGGAGGGGTTATAATGATATTTGTTACTGTGGGAACACATGAACAACAATTTAATAGATTGATACAAAAAATGGATGAATTGAAAGGTAATAAAATTATAAACGATTGTGTATTTATCCAAACTGGTTTTTCAACATATGAACCTAAGAATTGTGAGTGGAAAAAACTTTTGACATATGATGAAATGAATGAAAAGTATAAACAAGCAGACATTATTATTACTCATGGAGGACCAGCAAGTTTTATGAAAGCACTTGAAATTGGTAAAGTACCTATTGTGGTTCCTAGACAAGTTCAATTTGATGAGCATGTTAATAATCATCAAGTTGATTTTGTAAAATTAGTAGAAGAAAGATTTGATAGTATTATAGGTGTATATAATATAGAAGATTTAAAAAATATGATATTAAATTATCAGTTAATTATAAGTACAAAAAAAAGTGGCAAGAAAAGTAATAATAAAGAATTTAATGATAAAATGAATAATTTATTAAACAAATTAATAGGAGAATAAATATGAAACATGCTTATTTAATTATGGCACATAATAATTTTGAGCAATTAAATAGATTAATTACTTTACTTGATGATAAAGATAATGACATTTTTATTCATATAGATAAAAAATCGAATATTTTATTAGAAAATATGAATTTCGATTTGAAATTTTCAAAAGTATATTTATATAGTAGGTATAAGATTTATTGGGGTGATTATTCTATGGTAGAAGCAGAGATGTTTTTGTTCGAAAAAGCTTCAAAAATAGGGTATGATTATTATCATTTATTAAGTGGTTTAGATTTACCGATAAAATCAATTAAGCATATAAAAAATTTTTTTTATGAAAATAGGGGAAAAGAATTTGTTATTTGTGATAAGGTTTTTTCTAAACAATCACAAGTAAAAAGGCGTGCAAAATATTATTACCATTTACAAAAATATCGAAAAAATAGTAATAAATTTATTTCAATAATAATTAATTTTTTAAATAAAGTAGATATTGTTTTACAAATGTTTGTAAGAGTAGATCGTTTAAAATTTGAAAATATTGAACTAATGGCAGGTTCTCAATGGGTTAGTATTACACATGAGTTTGTTTTATACCTATTAAAACAAAAAGAGCTAATAGCAAAATTATTTATGTATACGAATTGTAGTGATGAATTGTTTATTCAAACTATTTTGTATAACTCAGATTTTAAAAATAAATTATATGTAAATAGCAGTGAAAGATATGATAATATGAGAAAAATTTTTTGGGAAAAAAATAACTCTGGAAGTCCTTATGTATGGCGAAGTGATGATTTTAATGAATTGATTAATTCAGAATCCTTATTTGCTCGAAAATTTGATACTAAAATTGATGATAAAATTATTAATTTAATTAGTAATTATGTAAATTTGAATAAAGAAACAAATAAATACTAGTAGTATAACAGTAAAATATTTTACTTTTAAAATTTATAAAATCAACTGGTAAATGTTATAAATCAATTGACATGCTGTTCTTATTTTTTTAATTTTATCTTTATAAAGTAAAATCCATAACAATAATTAGTATTATCTATTTTAGATAAAAATAAACTTTATTTGAATATAGATTTATTATAACAAGTGATTAAATTTAATTAAAGGAGTGCGATTATGGTAAACATTCAAGAAAATAAATCTTTAAAAATAATGTTGTTTTCGTTTATTTTTTTTATGCAAACTGTTGATAATATTTTTACTCAATATCAATATGCATTTCAGCCCCAGGTAAAATTTTTAAAAAATATATTTTTATTATTATCATTAGTAATTATGATATATTATATTTTAAAAAAATGTAAAAATGTTAGAGAGTTAAAATTTTTTAATGAAATTTTATATTTTATTATAGGTATTTTTGTTATAGCATTGATTTCTTTGATTTTAATAATATACAATCAAAAGTTTAATATCATTACTATAAATGCATTGATAAAAATTACTTTTCCATTATTAGTGTCTTTTGTTTTAATAAATTTTTATTCAATAGATGAATTAAAATTAGCTATGAAAATATCACTTTTAATTACTTTTATTGGATATATATTTTTCGACTTGGCTTTTAGAGGGTTAACATGGCAGGATATTGCTTCCATATCTTTTGTTCAATCTTTTTCACCATTTGAATCACATTACTTTTCTCCACAGGCAATGGCATTTTGTTGTTTCTTTATGTATTATAGAGAAGATAAACTAATAACATTTATTTCTGCATTATTTGTATTTATGACATACAAGAGATTAATGATAGTTGCTATGATTGTTTTATTTTTATTACCTAAAATTTTTAATCCAGATTATAAATTGAAAAAAATATTTAATGTTGTTACTATAATATTTTTTGTATTATCATCATATATTTTATTATATTTCTTAAAAGCTGGGAATATAAGTATATTAGGTATTACTTTTGATCAGTTAACTATGGGTAGAAGTTATTTTTATAGATTATTAATGGAAACTGGCTTTTCAAGTTATGGATTAAATACTTCTGTTATTGCATTGGGAAGAGATTTAGAAATGGATTTAATTAAACTATTATTGGAAGTTGGTTTTTTTGGCTTATTTGCTTATATTTCAAGTATAGTATTAATAGGTGGACAGAAATTATACAATATGGCATTAGTAATTTTTGTATTAGGAAATTCTTTAATATCTCACTTTTTTGATATTACATATTTTTGGATTGTTTTTTATATAACTATTTATTGCATAAAGAATAATATAAATAATGCTAATGACAAATTATTTTCAATAAATGTGTATAACTTATTCAATCAATTAAATATGTTTATTAAAAAATAAAATAAGATTTTTTTATTAGGATTAATAGTGATTTAAGTAATATTATTGTATTTTGAAAGGAGAAAAGTATGCAAGAGAAAAAAGTATCAGTAATAGTACCTGCATATAATTGTGAAAAATTTATAAAACAATGTATAGATAGTATACTTGATCAGTTGTACCCTAATATTGAAATTATAGTGATTAACGATGGCTCAACTGATAATACAGCTAATCTCCTAAATAGTTATAGGGATAAAATATTTTTAATTAATCAACAAAATTGTGGTGTGTCAAAAGCAAGAAATGCAGGAATTGAAGTATCAACTGGAGATTATATAATGTTTGTAGATAGCGATGATTGGATAGAAAATAATATGATTTCTACAATGATTAAATATGCAGATTATGATACAATTGTAAGGTGTAGTTATGTTGTTGAGGATGGAAAAAATGAAAAAAAACAAAATGGAGATGTTTGCAAAGTAATTTCTAAAGATCAAATTTATAAAACATTAATTGAAACATATGATTTTAACCCTCCATATTGTCAGTTAATCCCAAGAAAATTAATAAAAAAGAAGTATGTAACTAATATTTCTATGGGGGAGGATTATTTATTTAATTGTTATCTATACAGTAATGTGGAATTTATTAAAATTATAAATAATCAATTTTATCATTATCGAAAAGTAGAAAATAGTTTAGTGAATACAAAAGATGTTGAAAAGATTTTAAAAAGAACCGAAGATGTGATATTTGTGTATACTCAGTTATATTCATTTGCTAATCAGTGGAATTATAAAGATTTAGATATGATAGAATATAGAATTATCAAAGAGCTAAATTATCAGTTGCTTCAATTGTTTCAAACACAAGAATTAGAAAAATATTTTATTAAAAAAAATTTAATATATTTTTTTAATAAACTGAAAGATAACACTAAAATAAAAAAATTTAATAAATATATCATCAGAAAAATAGGAATTTATCAACCAGCAATGATTTTTTTAATACTAAATAATATTAATTTTTATTACTTATATGCTAATTCTATATATAAAACTATTTATAAGATTACACACTATAAAGATATGAAAAGAGGAGTTTCATGAGAACAAAAAGGGCACTTAAAAATTTATTTTTTAATTTATTACAACAATTTTCTTTAATATTGTCAAATTTTATAATGCAACCTATTTTAGTATCTAGATTTGGATCATCTATTAATGGATTAGTTTCAACAATTAAGCAATTAATGTCATATGTTCAGCTGACTGGTGCAGGAATTTCAAGTGCCAGTACTTTTGCAATGTATAAACCAGTTGCTGATAATGATTATAAAAAGTTAAGTGGGATATATACTGCCACAGCAAAAATGTTTTTTAAAGCGGGTAATGTTTTTACAATTATTACTCTTATAGTAGCAATTATTTATCCTTTTACTATCAAATCAAATCTTAATTATTTTATGATTTTTGGATTAATCATTGTTATGAGTGTTTGTGGTGCATCTGAGTTTTATGCTAGTGGAAAGCTTAGATCAATTTTAATTGCTAATCAAGATAACTATATTGTTGATATTTCTCAAATAATTGGAAATGTCTCTACAATTTTGATATTAATTTTATTAGTTTCATTAAAACAAAATATTGTTATAGTAGAATTAGGAATTAGCATTACGTATATACTTAGAATATTATTTATGTATGTATATGTATCTAAAAAATATACATATTTAGATTTGTCTATAAAACCATTGTTTTCAGAAATTAATCAACGCGGTGATGCAGTTGTGCATCAAATTTCAGGGCTAGTTGTAATGGGTAGTTCAACTTTAATTATTAGTATATTGTTGGGATTAGAAGAAGCAAGTATATATTCTGTATACTCAGTTGTTTTTAATGGAATAAATGTTTTATGTTCCTCTTTTTCTAATGCAATTTATTCAGCATTTGGAGAATTGATATCAAAAAATGAGCAAAAAACATTACAAAGTTCTTATGATACATATGAGTATATATATTTTATTATGATAAGTATTGTATATTCCTGTACTTATATATTAATTATGCCATTTATCAAGTTATACACTGCTAATATGAATGATGTCAATTATTACTTACCAATATTGGCTCTATTATTCATTATTGTAGGTGTTGGAAATAACTTAAGAATACCAGCTAATACTATAGTAACTGGTGCAGGTCATTTTAGAGAAACGAAAATTTATGCTATTATTGAAATGATTATTAATTTATTAGCTCAAATTATTTTAGGATATTTTTGGGGATTATATGGGGTTATTTTTGGCTCAATAATATCTTATATTTTTAGAACGATTCAATTTATATACTATGCTAATAAAAAAATAATAAAAAGGAGATCCATAATATCAGCATTAAGAATAATAATAAATGTTTGTACATCTGTTGTAATTTGTAAAATCATAGAAATATTAAGAATAATTGAAATTAATAATTATTTTGAATGGGTATATAATGGTTTTATTATTTTTTTCATAACTGCAGTTCTGATATTATTTATTAATTTTATATTTGATAGGAAAGCATTTTCAAAATGCTTATCGATAATTAAATCGTTGATTTAATGTATTATTTTATAAAATATTCTATATATTTATCATTGTGCAATTCATTTAAATATATTGTTGAATCAGTATGGGATTGAAAAAGTAATCATTTCAATGATTTTTTAGTAGGGCGCTATATGAATGAGACAGTTTCTCAATTTGGAGGTTTAAAAATGTTAAAGGAAAAAATAGTATCAGTATTATATGTTTGTACAGTAGAATTATCAAGAAATGGAATTGTTAATTGGTTATTAAATTACTCAAGTTCAATAAAAGAATTATATCCTACTTATGAAATAACAATAGTTGTTCCAAAAATTTTAGATGAAAAATTGTTACTAAAATTTAATGATTTAAATATAAATGTGATTGAATTAAACAACAGAAATAAAAATCCATTGAAATATATTTTTCAGTTAGCGAATTTAGTAAAAATAAATAAATTTGATATAGTACATATTCATGGCAATAGTTCAATGATGCTTATAGATTTACTAGGTGCAAAATTAGGAGGATGTCATGTGAATTTAGTGCATAGTCATAGTACAAATACTAATTATCCTACTTTAAATAAAATTTTAAAACCTATTTTTTTACATTCTTATACATGTGCATTTGCATGTGGGTATTCTTCGGGAAAATGGTTATATGGTAAAAATAATTTCTATATTATTAAGAATGGTATCAGTTTTATTAAGTTTAAAAAAAATTCATTAAAAAGAAGAAAAATGCGTGAACAATTTTCTATTGAAGATGATATAGTATTGGGACATGTTGGATATTTTGATGAAAATAAAAATCAAATATTTTTGATTAGATTGTTAAACGAATTAAATAAAATTAGTCCTAAATACAGTCTTGTTTTGATTGGAGATGGTAAAAATAAGGATTATGTTTTTCAAGAGGTACAAAAATATAATTTAGAAAATAAAGTAAAATTTCTGGGAGTTGTATCATCTCCATCTGAATATATGCAAACATTTGATATATTTGTTCTTCCATCTTTTTTTGAAGGTCTTCCATATGTATTAATTGAAGCACAAGCTATGAATATTCCATGTATAGTTTCTAAAGATGTATCTGAAGAGGCATGTTTGACTGAAAAATATTTTTCTTTACCTCTAGAAATAAATCAATGGATAAATACGATTATTTCTTTAGTAAAAGAGAATAGAGTTGATGAGAATGTACCAAATAAGGAACTATTTGATTTTGATATTTCTTTAAATACAAAAAAACTTGTTGAACAATATGATAAAATTTTATTAAATACTCTATCAGGTAAACATGGGTAATATATAGAATAGAGTTGAAGTTATTTGATTAAGATTTAATTAGAAAGTAGATATTATTTCTTTTACATGATTTTTAAAGTAAATTATTTAAAATATTAATATATTTTTATATATGTGTATATGACGGGTGGCGAGAGCCACTATGTTCGCTATATGAGAGCCACCACTAAACCGCTAGTTAGAGCCACATCGTCCGTTAAGAGAGCCAGTCCATGCAGACTGGCTTCTTAGCTA
>NZ_NFHI01000051.1:0-15249 GCF_002159255.1 Massilimicrobiota sp. An80 | reverse complement strand
TTTTTGCATGCAGAAAAATAGAGTAATGCTGGTGCATTACTTTTTATTTTGCTCATTGTTAATATTTGCTTTAAGCATTTATCAGCCAAACGAAACCAAATTCCTATAATATAAAAAAAGTGATGAATCCATCACTTTTTTAGAATAAACCAATAACTGCCATTGGTGCATTATCACCTTTACGATTATATGTTTTTAAAACACGAGTGTATCCACCATTTTTATCTGCATATTTTGGTGCAACTTCATCAAATAATTTTTGAACAGCAGTTTTACCAGTAGCAGGATCAACAACATCTTGTAATACTTGTGCTGCTTGTCTTCTTGCATGTAAATCTCCACGTTTTCCTAAAGTAATTAATTCGTCAACGATTGAACGAACTTCTTTTGCTCTCGTTACTGTTGTTTCGATTTTTCCATACATGATAACATCTGTAGCTAAGTTACGTAACATTGCTTTTCTATGAGATGATACACGCCCTAATTTTCTATTGTGTGCCATAAATTAGTGCTCCTTCCAAAATATTTATTCTATTATTAATCAACTTGTTTAAAACCTAAACCTAATTCGATTAATTTTTCTTTTACTTCTTTAAGTGATTTCTTACCTAAGTTTCTCACTTTAATCATATCGTCTTCACTCTTAGAAGCGAGTTCTTGAACTGTTTGAATACCAGCTCTTTTTAAGCAATTATATGAACGTACAGATAAGTCTAATTCTTCAATAGTCATATCTAATACTTTATTACTTGTGTCTTCTTCAGTTTCACTCATAACTTCCATGTTCATTGCCATATCAGTTAATTCAACAAACATATTTAAGTGTTCCACTAAAATTTTAGCAGCTAATGCTAAAGCTTCATGTGGTTGGATAGATCCATCAGTTGTAACTTCTAAAGTTAACTGATCATATTTTGCACTCTGTCCAACACGTGTAGGTTCAACATTATAAGCTACTTTTACAACTGGTGAATAAATAGAATCAGTTGCAATAACACCAATTGTGTTGATCATCTTTTTGTTCTGATCAGCACTCATGTAACCACGATCTTTATGAGCATACATTTCCATATAGAAATGTGCTCCTTCAGCAACATGGGCAATTTCCATATCGTTTGAAATCATAGTTACATTTGATGGACATTGAATGTCAGCACCAGTAACAACAGCTGGTCCCTTGACATCAATTACCATAGTTACATCATCATCACCATCAATTGCAAAAACCAATTTTTTAATGTTTAAGATAATTGAAGTGACATCTTCAACGACACCATCAACTGCAGAAAATTCATGGATTGCTCCTTGAACTTTAATTGCGTGAACTGCACATCCAGGAATAGATGATAACAAAACTCTACGTAATGCATTTCCTAAAGTTGTTCCGAAACCTCTTTCTAAAGGTTCAATAACAAACTTACCATAGAAATCTGTTTCATCATATTCTGCGACATTAAAATTTGCTTTTTCGAACTTTTGCATTATTTCCCTCCTCACTTAGAAATAACTACTTTTTTACTTCATTATCCACGAGGACGTTTTGGTGGACGACAACCATTATGTGGAATTGGTGTAACATCATTAATTGAAGTTACTTCTAATCCAGCAGCTTGTAAAGCTCTTACTGCAGCTTCACGTCCTGGTCCTGGTCCTTTAACACAGACGTCAACAGTTTTCATACCATGATCCATTGATGCTTTTGCAGCAGCTTCAGCAGCCATTTGCGCAGCATATGGAGTTGATTTTCTTGATCCTTTGAAACCAAGTGCTCCAGCACTTGACCAAGTGATTACATTCCCATGTTCATCAGTTACAGTAACAATTGTGTTATTGAAAGTTGAATGTACATGTGCGACACCTTTTGCTATATTCTTTTTAACACGTCTTTTACCACGAGTATTGTTTCTTGCCATTTTCGTTCAACCTCCTATTTTTTCTTACCAGCAATTGGACGAGCTTTACCTTTACGAGTACGAGCATTTGTTTTTGTTTTTTGTCCACGTACTGGAAGTCCTTTACGATGACGGATTCCTCTATAGCATCCAATTTCCATTAAACGTTTAATATTTAATGCAACTTCTCTACGAAGATCTCCTTCAACTTTATAATTTTCTACTTCTTTTCTAAGTTTTCCTTCTTCTTCTTCTGTTAAATCTTTAACTCTTACATCTTCACTGATTCCAGTTGCAGCACAAATTTTTTGAGCTGTTGATAAACCGATACCATAGATATAAGTTAAAGAAACTACCACACGTTTATCACGTGGGATATCAACACCTGCTATACGAGCCATTGTTTCTCCTCCTATTAACCTTGTCTTTGTTTATGTTTAGGGTTTTCACAGATTACCATTACTCTACCCTTACGTTTAATTACTCTGCATTTATCGCATATTGGTTTTACAGATGGTCTTACTTTCATCTTAATCTTTACCTCCTTTGGGAAGATTTTCTACTTATGTCTAAATGTGATTCGCCCACGTGTTAAATCATATGGAGAAATCTCTACGGTTACTTTATCCCCCGGTAAAATGCGAATGTAATTCATACGGATTTTACCAGAAACGTGAGCCATAATAACCGCTCCATTTTCCAACTCAACCTTAAACATTGCATTAGGTAATGTTTCAAGGACAGTTGCTTCTACTTCAATAACGTCATCTTTTTTTGCCATTGATTATAACTCCCTTTTAAAGTTTTGTCAAAATCTCATACCCATCACTTGTAATGACAATAGTATGTTCATAATGAGCTGCGAGAGATCTATCTCTTGTTACAACAGTCCAATCATCATCTAAGACATCAGTTTCACATCTTCCTAGATAAGCCATTGGTTCTATTGCTAAAGTCATTCCCTCTTTTAATCTAGGTCCTTTTCCTGGTGCTCCATAATTAGGAACAGCAGGATCTTCATGAACTTTTGTGCCAATTCCATGACCTGTATAATCTCTTGGAGTTGAACATCCATGATTTTCTAGATATGTTTGAACAGCATGAGATATATCGGATAAACGATTACCAGGTTTAACTTGTGCTAAACCTGCATAAAGTGCTTCTTCAGTCACTTTCATAAGATGAGCAGCATCATCACTAATCTGCCCTACAGCATATGTCCAAGCACTATCACCATGATAGCCCTTATAACATGCACCTACATCCACTGAGATAATATCACCATCTTTAAGTTTTCTATGATCAGGAATCCCATGAACAACAACTTCATTAATTGAAGTACATACTGCTCCTGGAAAACCATATAGGTTCAAAAATGATGGTGTTGCACCAGCATCACGTATAATCTTTTCACAGAATTTATTAATTTCCATGGTTGTGATTCCAGGTTTAATAAATTCTTTTAAGTGACTATGAACAAGTGCCACAATGCGACCAGCCTCACGCATCAACTCAATTTCTCTTTGGTCTTTTGTGACAATCATTATTTACCCTCCAAGCTTTTTTCAATGTCTTTAAAGACGTCTTCCATAGGTTGGTCACCGTTAATATTAATGATTGTACCTTTCATTGTATAATAATCAATCAAAGGTCGAGTTTGTTTGTTATACGTATCAAGTCTAATTTTGACAGCTTCTTCGCTCTCATCTTCTCTTTGATACAAAGTTCCACCACATTTGTCACAAACACCTTCAACTTTAGGTGGATTAAATTCAACATGGAATGTTGCTCCACAATTTTTGCAAGTTCTTCTACCAGACAATCTTGTGATTAATTTTTCAACTGGAATGTCTAAATTTATAATTGCATCAATTGTAAAATCAAATTCTTTCGCAATACTTTCAAGTTCTCTCGCTTGAACTATTGTTCTAGGGAATCCATCTAAGATAAAACCATTTTCAAAAGTGTTTTCACTTAAATATTCCCTAAGCATTTCAATCGTATAATCGTCTGGTACAAGGTGCCCAAATTGCATGAAATATTTAGCAATTACACCAAACTTTGTTTGTTCACGTAAAGCTTTTCTAAATAAATCGCCAGTAGATATTTGTGTTAAACCGTATTTTTTAACAAGTCTTTCAGCTTGAGTCCCTTTACCAGCACCAGGAGGCCCCATTAAAATAATGTTCATTTTTCTACACCTCTTTTATTATACTATTTTCTAATATATCCATGATACTCTTTACGAGTAATTAAAGTTTTAATCTGTCTTGTTGTTTCAAGAGCAACACCTGTAATGATAATCAATCCAGTTCCTCCTAATGTCAAAGCAGCATTAGAAGTTTGTGACCAAATAACTGGTGTTATGATAGGAATTGCCGCAACAATAACTAAGAAGATTGATCCGACAACAGTTACTCTATTTAAAACCGTACTTATGAATTTTTCTGTATCTAAACCAGTTCTTACGCCAGGAATTGATCCACCATTTTTCTTTAAATCATTGCTAATCTTATGTGCATCAATTTGTAAATTAGAATAGAAGAATGCAAATAAAACTATCATAAGAAGATATAAGCAAAAACCAAATGGTTCCTGATAATTCAAAATGGTATCAATAGTTCGCGTTATATTATTTGAATCCATAAAACTAATGATTGTTCTTGGAGCTGCTAATACAGATGCAGCAAAGATAACTGGCAATACACCTGAACTATTAATCTTAATAGGCATATGTGTCGTATCTTTTGTTCTCATTGTTGGATTAGAATTTGTTGCATACATAATTGGTATTTTTCTAACTGCACCTTCGTTAAACACTACAAAGATAACAATTGCTAAATATACGATGACAAACAATGCATACCACAAAATTCCTAAAATCATTGTCTGTGTTCCCTTATCAAATGAAACCAAATTGTTGAATGTTGTAATAAAGTTAGTTGGTAAACTTGCCACAATACCTGTGAAAATCAATAATGATGTTCCGTTTCCAACACCCTTTTGAGTGATTTGATCACCCATCCACATAGCCAACATACTTCCTGCTATCATAACAAGAACTACATAAGCATAATTCCACAATGATGATGAACCAAGAATTCCATACATGTTATCAAATGCGTATGTTAATGATCCACCTTGAATAGCAGCCAAGACGAGTGTAACATATCGTGTCACTCTATCTTTTTTCTTTTTACCAGTATTTCCTTCTTTTTGCCATTGAGCTAATACTGGAATAACATCCATTGATAATAATTCAATAATAATAGATGCTGTAATATATGGAGAAATTCCTAATGAAAATATAGAAAATCTCTCTAACATTCCTCCACCTAACATGTTCATAATTCCTAGGATACCACTATTAGCTGCTGAAGCTGTAATTGCATCAGCATTAATTGACGGAATTGTAATAGCAGCACCCAAACGGAATACAAACAACATACCAAGTGTAAATAAGATTCTACGACGTAATTCTCCTTTTTTAAAAACATTCTTAAAAAAGTTTAACATCCTAGATCACCTCAGTTTTTCCACCTGCAGCTTCAATTGCAGCAATGGCTGACTTTGAGAATTTCTTTGCTTTAACAGTTAAAGCAACTTCTAACTTTCCATTACCTAAAACTTTTAAACCATCTAATTCTTTTTTAATTAAACCACATTCTTTTAAAGCAGCCATATCTACAACACTACCTGCTTCAAATTTATTTAAATCTTCTACATTAACAATAGCATATTCAACTCTATTGAAGTTTGTGAAACCACGTTTTGGTAAACGCATGAATAATGGTGTTTGTCCACCTTCAAATCCAGGTTTTTTTCCTCCACCACTTCTAGCTCCAGCACCTTTTTGACCTCTACCAGAAGTTTTACCATGTCCTGAGCTTGTTCCACGTCCAACACGTTTTCTATTTCTACGTGCTCCTTCAGTGTATTGTAATTCGTGTAATTTCATTTTTACACCTCCTACTTACTTTCTTCAACTTTAACAAGGTGGCTAACAGTATTAATCATACCTTGAATCGTTTCGCTATTTACTTTTTCAACTGATTTGTGCATTTTTGTTAAACCTAACGCTTTAAGAGTATCCTTTTGATTCTTTTTAGCACCAATTGGACTTTTTACAAGCGTAATGATAACTGTATTTTTTTCTGCCATTTCTTACGCTCCTCCTATCCGTAAATTTCTTCAACTTTTTTATCTCTTAATTCAGCAACTTGTTGAACAGTTTTTAATAATTTTAAACCTTCTACAGTTGCACGAACCATGTTGATTGGAGTTCTTGAACCAATTGATTTAGAAATAATATCTGAATATCCAGCCAATTCAACAACAGCACGAACTGGTCCACCAGCAATGATTCCAGTACCTTCAGATGCAGGTCTTAAGAATACATGTCCTGATCCATACATACCATTGATTTCATGAGGAATTGTTCCATGAATAATTGGTACATTAATAACATTTCTTTTAGCTGCTTCAGATGCTTTTCTAATAGCATCAGGTACTTCGTTAGCTTTACCTGTTCCAAATCCAACGCGACCTTTTTTATCACCGATAACTACTAATGCAGCAAAGCGAAATTTACGTCCACCTTTAACAACTTTAGTTACACGGTTAATTGTGACAACACGTTCTTCGAATTCTTTTTCAACTCTTGGTCCATTTCTTCTTGGTCCATTTTTTCTTGGTCCATTTCTTCTTGGTCCATTTTCTCTTGGTTTACGTTGTTCCATTCTTTAACCTCCTATTAGAATTTTAATCCAGCTTCTCTAGCAGCTTCAGCTAGTGCTTTCACACGACCATGATAAATATATCCACCACGATCGAATACTACATTTTCAATATTTTTGGCGATAGCTCTCTTTGCAATTTCAGTACCAACCTGTGTAGCACCTTCAACATTTCCACCGTTTGCTAATTTCATATCTACTGAAGATGCAGCAACCAAAGTCACTCCATTGACATCATCAATGATTTGTGCATGGATATGAGAGCTTGAACGGAATACATTTAAACGAGGACATTCAGGAGTTCCACTGATTTTTCTACGAACTCTTGCATGACGTTTTTTACGTAAATCGTTTCTTGACATAGTTTTAGCCATGATAATAGCTCCTTCCTTATTTCATTAACTACTTTTTACCAGCAGTTTTACCTTCTTTTCTAATAATTCTTTCATCAACGTATTTGATACCTTTTCCTTTATAAGGTTCAGGTTTCTTCACAGCTCTAATTCTTGCTGCAATTTCTCCAACTCTTTCTTTAGAGATTCCTGATACAATAATTGATGTCTGAGATGGAGTTTCAATTTTAACTCCTTCTTCACCTTCAACTTCAACTGGATGAGAATATCCAACATTTAATACTAATTTATTACCTTGCATTTGAGCACGGTATCCAATACCAACAACTTCTAACTCTTTTTTATAACCGTTGTGTACACCTTCGATCATATTGGCAAGTAAAGCTCTTGTTGTACCGTGTAATTGTTTTACATGCTTTTGTTCACTTGTTCTGCTTACTGTAATTGTGTTTTCATCCATATTGATATTAATCAATGGTGAAAACTGTCTGACTAAAGTCCCTTTTGCACCTGTAACTGTGACAGTATTATCAGCAGCAATTTCCACTTTTACACCTTCAGGTACGTTGATAATCTTATTACCTACACGAGACATCAGTTACACCTCCTGTTTTCTTATTTTATTACCAGATATATGCTAATACTTCTCCACCGATTTGTTTAGCTCTTGCTTCTTTATCAGTCATTAATCCTTGAGAAGTAGATAATACAACGATTCCTAAACCATTTAATACCTTAGGAATTTCATTAACTTTGGCATATTGACGAAGACCAGGTTTAGAAACTCTTTTTAACCCAGTGATAACTCTATCGTTTCCTTTATATTTTAAAGTGATGACAATGTTTTTAATGACACCTTCACCTTCAACTTTATATCCTTTAATAAATCCTTCGTTTTTCAAAATTTCAGCTAATTGCACTTTTAATTTTGATGCAGGAACCACAACTTCATCATGACGTTGTTGATTCGCATTACGAATTCTTGTTAACATATCTGCAATTGGATCTGTCATTTGAAATGTCCTCCTTCCATTTGGATGATTTGATTACCAGCTTGCTTTTTTAACACCAGGAATTTCACCTTTATAAGCTAATTCTCTGAAGCAAATACGGCATAATTTGAATTTTTTAATTACTGCATGTGGACGTCCACAACGTTCGCATCTTGTATATTCACGAACTTTGTATTTTTGAGGACGTTGTTGTTTAACTTTCATTGATGTTTTAGCCATTAATTAAGTCCTCCTTATTTATGGAATGGCATTCCTAATTGTGCTAATAATTCATGACCTTCTTCATCAGTTTTAGCAGTTGTTACGAATACAATATCCATTCCTCTGATTTTGTTTACTTTATCGAAATTGATTTCAGGGAAAATTAATTGTTCTTTAACACCTAAAGTGTAATTTCCTCTTCCATCAAAAGAATTCTTTGGTACTCCTCTAAAATCTCTTACACGAGGTAAAGAAATACTGATTAATTTATCTAAGAATTCATACATTCTTTCTCCACGTAAAGTGACTTTGCAACCAATTGGCATTCCTTCACGTAATTTAAATCCAGCAATTGATTTTTTAGCTCTCGTAATCACTGGTTTTTGTCCTGAAATTAAAGTTAATTCTTCAACAGCTTCATCTAATAATTTAGAGTTGCTAACTGCATCACCAACACCAATGTTGATAACAATTTTTTCCATAGCAGGAACTTGCATTACAGAACTATAATTAAATTTAGTCATTAATGACTTAACAATTTCATTTTCATAACGTTCCTTTAGTCGGTTCATTATTTAACCTCCTTCCGATTACTTTTTCTTCTTTGTAGTTTTATCTAATGCTTTACCTGTTTTTTTATTGATACGATATTTTTTACCGTCTTCATCAAAAGCATAACCGATTTTTACAGCTTGTTTTGCTTTTGAATCATAATATGCAACATTAGAAACATGAATAGGTGCTTCTCTTGTTACAATACCACCTTCTGGATCAGCTTGTGAAGGTTTGATGTGTTTTGTTACCATATTCACACCTTCAACAATCACTCTATCTTCTTTTCTTAGAATTTGAATAATTTCTCCAGTTTTCCCTTTATCGCTACCAGCGATAACTTGAACTGTATCACCTACACGTAATTTCATCTTCTCGTTTCCTCCTATAATACCTCAGGAGCTAATGATACGATTTTCATGAAATCTGCATCTCTTAACTCTCTTGCTACCGGTCCAAAGATACGAGTTCCTCTAGGTGAATTATCATCTTTAATAATAACGCAAGCATTATCATCAAATTTAATGTATGAACCATTATCACGGTTTACACCATATTTTGTTCTTACGATAACAGCTTTTACAACTTCACCTTTTTTAACTGTACCACCTGGAGTCGCTTGTTTTACTGTCGCTACGACTACATCACCGATGTTACTAAATTTTCTATTTGAACCACCAAGGTTTCTAATTACTAGTACTTCTTTTGCTCCTGTATTGTCAGCAACTTTTAATCTGCTTTCATTCTGGATCATTCAAGTGACCTCCTTTCAGATTCTTCTTATTAAATAATTTCTGCTTTCTTTACAATTTCTACTAAACGGAAACGTTTAGTTGCTGATAATGGACGAGTTTCCATAATTTTAACAACATCTCCATCTCTAGCAATATTTTCTTCATCATGAGCCTTAAACTTTTTAGAAGATTTAACACGTTTTCCGTATTTTTTGTGTTTTACATGAGTTTCAACTAAAACAGTAATTGTTTTATCCATTTTTGTAGAAACAACTGTTCCAGTATAAACCTTACGATTATTTCTTTCCATAGTCTACTCCTTCTATTTGTTTAATTCTCTTTCTCTAATAATTGTTTTAATTCTTGCGATATTTTTTCTAACTGTTCTAATACGAGCAGTATTTTCTAATTGTCCTGTTGCTTGTTGGAATCTTAATCCAAATAATTCTTTTTTGTACTCTTCTACTTTGTTAAGTAATTCTTGAGTTTCTGTATTTCTAATATCTTGAACTGTCACAATTACTCACCTCTTCCAATAATCTTACATTTCACTGGTAATTTGTGAGATGCAAGTCTTAATGCTTCTCTTGCAACTTCTTCTTCTACACCAGCAACTTCGAACATAACGCGACCTGTTTTTACAACTGCTACCCATTCTTCTGGAGCACCTTTACCTGAACCCATACGGACTTCAAGAGGTTTCTTTGTTTTAGCTAAATGAGGGAAGATTCTAATCCAAACTTGCCCACCACGTTTCATATAACGGTTCATAGCAATACGAGCTGCTTCGATTTGTCTTGAAGTAATCCAAGCACCTTCTTGAGCTTGTAATCCATATTCACCAAAAGAAACTTGAGTTCCACCTTTAGCTTTACCTTCATATTTGATTCTATGAGGTCTTCTATATTTAGTTCTCTTAGGCATCAACATGATTATTTATCCCCTTTCTTCTTTGCAGGAAGAATTTCTCCCTTACAAATCCAAACTTTTACTCCTAATTTTCCATAAGTTGTGTCAGCTTCAGCAGTCGCATAATCAATGTCAGCTCTTAATGTATGAAGAGGTACAACACCTTCAGAATAACCTTCAGTTCTAGCCATATCAGCACCACCTAAACGTCCTGAAACAGCTGTTTTGATTCCTTTAGCACCAGCTCTCATTGCAGCTTGAATAGCTCTTTTTTGAACTGTTCTAAATGAAGCACGGTTTTCTAATTGTTCTGCAATCTTGTTTGCTACAAGTTGAGCAACAACATCTGGATTTTTAATTTCAACGATATTGATAAACACTTGTTTACCATTAACCATTTTTGCAACTTCTTTTCTTAAAGCATCGACAGCTTCACCATCTTTTCCAATAACAACACCTGGACGAGATGTATGAACATAGATGCTTACACGATTTTTAGATCTTTCAATTTCAATGTTAGCGACATAAGCGCCTTTTAACTTTGCATATAAGAATTCACGAATTTTAATATCTTCATGTAATAATGAAGCAAAGTCTTTATCATTAGCGTACCATCTTGAATTCCAATTACGGTTAACACCAACACGTAATCCTACTGGACTTACTTTTTGACCCATACTTTGCCCTCCTATCTTTCAGCAACCACACAAGTGATGTGGCTTGTTCTTTTTAAAATTTGAGTTCCGCTTCCTTTTGCTCTTGCACGGAATCTTTTTAATGTAGGACCTTCATCCACATAAATTTCTTTGATGTATAATTTATCTTCTTCTGCACCTTCATTGAATACAGCGTTTTGTGCAGCAGATTTAACGACTTTAATGATTGCAGGAGTTGCACTTTTATTAACGAATTCTAAGATTCCAAGTGCTTCTTTTACTTGCTTCCCTCTTACCAAGTCAACAACTAATCTTGCTTTTTGAGGTGAAACACGAATCATTTTAGCTTGAGCTCTTGCTTCCATGTTTATTTTCTCCTCTCTTTCTATTTACCAGACTTTTTATCATCAGCATCATGACCATGATAAGTTCTTGTAGGAGCAAATTCTCCTAATTTATGTCCAACCATATCTTCAGTAACATATACTGGGATATGTTCTCTTCCGTTATAAACTGCGAACGTATGTTCAATAAATTGTGGGAAGATTGTAGAACGTCTTGACCATGTTTTAATGACTTCTTTTTTGTTAGCAGCATTTAATGCTTCTACTTTTTTCATTAAGTGTTCATCCACGAATGGACCTTTTTTTAAACTTCTTGCCATATTCTATAACCCTCCTTCTTATTTACCGTTACGACGACGTACGATTAATTTATTTGAAGCTTTTTTACTATCTCTAGTTTTAACTCCAAGAGCTTTTTTACCCCATGGAGTCATTGGTGCTTTACGACCGATTGAAGTTCTACCTTCACCACCACCATGAGGGTGATCATTAGGGTTCATAACAGAACCACGAACTGTAGGTCTAATACCTTTCCATCTATTACGACCAGCTTTACCAATGTTAACTAATCCATGATCTTCATTTCCAACAACACCAACTGTTGCTCTACAAACTGCTAAGAATTTTCTTACTTCACCAGAAGCTAATCTTACAGTTACATATTTTCCTTCTTTACCTAAGATTTGAGCAGACACACCTGCAGATCTAGCGATTTGTCCACCTTTTCCTGGATGCATTTCAATATTGTGGATAACTGTACCTTCAGGCATATTTCCCATTGGTAAGCTATTACCAACAATAATATCTGCATTTTCACCAGAAACAATTTTCATTCCAACTTCTAATCCTTTAGGAGCTAAAATATATCTTTTTTCACCATCTACATAGTGAATTAATGCAATATTTGCAGATCTGTTTGGATCATATTCAATTGTTGCAACTTTTCCAACAATATCATCTTTATTACGTTTAAAATCAATAATACGATATAAACGTTTATGTCCACCACCATGATGACGAGTAGTGATGACACCTTGATTATTACGCCCACCAGTTTTTGATAAACGAACTGTTAATGATTTCTCAGGCTTATTTGTTGTAATTTCTTCATAAGTCAAAGATGTCATATTACGACGTCCATTAGTTGTAGGCTTATATACTTTAATAGGCATCTGATTTCCTCCTTATTTTTCTTATCTGGAATGGAGTTCATTCCAATAGTTCTTCCAATTATTCTTCACCGAATAAATTGATTGAATATCCTTCTTTTAATTTAACAATAGCTTTTCTTCTTCTTTTTGTTTTACCAACGTATCTACCCATTCTTTTTGTTTTAGGTTTCACATTCATAATGTTTACACTTTCAACTTTAACATCAAACATTTTTTCAACTGCAACTTTAACTTCAGTTTTATTAGCAGTTAAATCTACATCAAATGTATATTTGTTTTCGTTTTGTTGTAACAATAAAGATTTTTCAGTAAGTACTGGTTTCTTTAAAACATCTGTAATATGTGCCATTATGCCAATACCTCCTCAACAGCTTTGATAGCTCCTTCAGTCATTACTAACTTAGTGCTATCTAAGATATCATATACGTTAAGTCCTTTTGAATTAATAACTTTAACACCAGGAATATTTCTTGCTGATAAAGCTACGTTTTCATCAACTTCATCCATAACGATTAATGTTTTTCTGTTAGCTTCTAAGTTTTCTAACACTTTGATCATTGCTTTTGTCTTTGGAGCTTCCATAGCGATATTATCTAAAACAGTTAATTCACTATCGATCACTTTTTGACTTAAAGCAGATTTAAGTGCTAAACGTCTTACTTTTCTGTTCATTTTTAATTTATAGTTTCTATCTGGTGTAGGACCAAATACAACTCCTCCACCTCTCCATTGTGGAGCACGGATAGATCCTTGTCTTGCTCTACCTGTACCTTTTTGACGCCAAGGTTTCTTTCCTCCACCTTTAACTTCAGTACGGTTTTTCACTTTATGAGTCCCTTGTCTCCATGAAGCTCTTTGTAGTAAGACCATATCAAAGATTGCTTGGTTATTTGGTTCAATACCAAATACAGATTCATTTAATTCTGTATCTTTAACTTTTTGTCCTTCTTGATTATATACTGCAACTTTTAACATTAGTTTTCCTCCTTTCGCTTCATTATTCAGCAGTTTCCACTGCATCAGTAGTTTCTTCTACCACTGGACTTTCAGTTTCATATACAATTAAATCTTTAGCAGGATTAACTTTACCGTTTCCTTTTACTGCAGATTTAACAACAACTAAACCTTTTTTAGGACCTGGAATTGATCCACTAATTAATAATACATTGTTTTCAACATCAACAGCAACGATTTCCAAGTTTTGAACTGTTCTTGTTACATGTCCCATATGTCCTGGTAATTTTTTACCTGGAGCGATTCTGTTAGGAGCGATTGGCCCCATTGAACCAACGATTCTATGAGCACCAGAACCATGTCCCATTGGTCCTCTTTGTTGTCCATGTCTTTTTATAACACCTTGATAACCTTTACCTTTGCTAGTTCCTGTTACATCTACCACTTCACCAGCTACAAAGCTATCAACTTTAATTTCTTGACCAACTTCATAACTCATCATTTCGTCATAACGAAATTCTCTAATGAAGCGCTTAGGAGCTGTTTCAGCTTTTGCAACATGACCTTTATGAGCTTTTGTTGCTAATTTTTCTCTCTTGTCTTCAAAACCAACTTGGATAGCATCATATCCGTCAGTAGCAACTGTTTTCTTTTGTAAAACAACGTTTGGTGTTGCTTCTACAACTGTTACTGGGATTAATTTTCCATCAGTAGTGAACACTTGAGTCATTCCAATCTTACGACCTAAGATTCCTTTCATGAGTTACACCTTTACCTTTCCTTATAATTTAATTTCAATATCAACACCACTTGGTAATTCTAAACGAGTTAAAACATCAACTGTTTCTGGTGTTGGATTCACAATGTCAATTAGACGTTTGTGAGTTCTGATTTCAAATTGTTCACGAGAATCTTTATACTTGTGAACTGCTCTTAAAATTGTATAAACTTCTTTTTCAGTTGGTAGAGGTACAGGACCTACAACTTGTGCTCCTGACTTCTTCGCAGCTGATACAATTTTTTCAGCAGAAGTATCTAAGATTTTGTGATCAAATGATTTCAAACGAATTCTAATTTTGTTGTTTGCCATGACTTATTCCTCCTTCTTGCCAATTTATTGGCCTGCTCGATGCGAATTCCCTGAATACGTCCTCCGCTCATGACAACGGCTATCAGCGTTTCAGCAACCTCGCACTTCTTCGCATTCACAACAAATGCATTTTACACTAAATAGCGCATTAAATCAAGTCTTTTTGCTAATCTTTTAAAAAATTTTTAATCTATTTTGAAGAGATTAAAAGGTTAGTCATTTTATTATAAATATTGCTATTTCCCTAATAAAAATCTTCAATTGATTAAGAGAAAATACAAACACAATATATCTTTTATACAACTTAAATGAATACTCATAAGGTTAATATATGAAATAACAGAAAGACTTTTCAGAAAAATCATTCATCATGCATGATTTTTTTCTTTTTCATAGAATCCAATAAACTTAATTTATTAAGATTATTGGACCATAGATATGATCGCTATGACTTTATCAGAATATATTTAGCAAAAAAAGAACCACCAGATGAGACAAGGTAGTTCTCTTTCAGTATACAAAATAAAAAAAGAAAGGGAATAGAATGACTATTCCCTCACATGGACTGGCAGCGTGCTATTTTCGCAGTTGCCTACTATCTTCGCCGCTGTGATGCTTAACTTCTGTGTTCGGCATGGGTACA
>NZ_NFHI01000050.1:0-15826 GCF_002159255.1 Massilimicrobiota sp. An80 | reverse complement strand
TGAACAATGTTTGATATGAGAAGTAAGGAATGCCTTTTTTATTCTCTTTCCTTATTTCTATTTATATTATAGTCCTCTATTTTAGCAGAGTCAAGTATAGAGTGCTAAAAACATTTTTTTAATTTTAAACAGCCACTTATCATACTCTATCAAATCATATCAAAGATATATTTTTATATAATATGATCAACATGTCGCAAAAGATAGGCATCCATGTCATCAAACCCTATCATACTTCGACGAAGTGTTATTTTTTTATTTTTTATATAAATCACAATCTTAACACATTCTTGCCATCCATATACATTTTTTACCTTTCTTTCAACTCTTGTTATTTCTGTTACAGGAAATGTATAGTTTGTCCCTATGACTGGTCTCATCGTTATATCATCTCCCTTAGCAATCATCTGGAATCTACATATAGAAATTCCCCACAAGATAAAGGGACTTACAAAAATGATGGCACCCACACTCAAAGCAAATAAAAACATTGAACTCACAACATCTAACACAGCAATAAACACTATTGGAAAAATCATTGACAACAAAATAACAGCTATAAAGATAAGATCGTTTTTAGCCCAATAAATTTCCGTTTTCAGTCCAAGCTCTGCTTCAAACATAACTTTATTATCATTATCAAAGAACAATATCTTGATATCATGATCCTTACCATATTGCGTTGCCTGATAAATCAAATGAATTCTATCCTGATCCGTTATTTCTCCTTGATGTTTAATCCAACAGATTGAATCAGCCCATGCATAAAAATCATTGAAACAAACTTCACCATCAAATCTTGCTATATTGCCATTATCATCTTCAATTTGTATATAACTTTTCGTTCCTGTTATTTTCATTATATCTTATCTCCATCAATCATACTCTATTCACATTATATCAATTTCAAATAATCCCATCAATGACACAGTCCTACACCATTTTCTATTTATTCGTCAGTGCATTTTGTATAATCTACAAACATCATTGTACTTATCTTTTAAAATTTTTATTTTATTTGTTTTCATCGCATATTTTCGATATAATGGTAAAGAAAGGGTGAGAGCTTTGGAATGTTTTTATCAGTCCATGTTAGCGTATATAAGACAACGTCCTCGTTTAGAAAAAATCATTATTTTTTTAACACAATATTGTCCTTATGTAACGTTTATCTTATATCCATGTGTCTTGATTTATTTATGGTATATTCATAGTCCTTATTTGATAGATGCCATTCTAAGACCATGTATAGCTTTTGTGATTGTGACGGTTTTTAGAAAAATAGTGAATCGTCCCCGTCCCTATGATCATATGGATATTCAACCCTTAAGAGGTCATAAACATGGCGAATCTTTTCCAAGTCGTCATACTGTTAGTGCCTGTATTATTGCTTTTGTATGTTTTTATGCTCATTTTTATGTTGGCGTTTTTGCATGTATCATTGCATTGATTGTCAGTTTAACACGTATTTTAAGTGGGGTTCATCATATAAGTGATGTTTTTGCAGCAATTATCATTGCAATTCTGTGTTTTATAATTGACTTTCATTAAAAATAATTTATACTATACTTAAAATATTTTAAGTATTTATGAGGAGGTTATATGCTAAGTCAGGAATTTCAGGCTGTTTATAATATATTCAAAATGAATTTTTATTCATCTATGTGTGCAACTTCTAAAGAACTCACTATGCAAGAAGCATTTAGCTTAGATATTATTTATATGTTAGGTGAACCCACTATTTTAGAATATGCTAAATATATGGGAATTTCACAGCCTAATGCTACATATAAAGTCAATCAATTGGTAGAAAAAGGATATTTAAATAAAACAGTCAGTCAAGAAGATAAACGATCTTATCATTTAAAAGTTACAAGTAAATTCTTGGAGTTTTATCGTGAAAATGATCATTATATTAAAAAAGCCCTTAAAGAAATTGAAAAACTGTTTAGTAAAGAAGAAGTGAAATCCTTAGAGAAAATGCTTCGTACAATTAGAATATCTATGACGGAGGAAAAGAAAAATGATAAAAATAATTACTGATTCTACATCTGATATTGATTTAAAATATGCAAAGGAACTCAATGTTGAAGTTGTGCCTTTAAAAGTCATTATTGATGGAAAAGAATATAAAGACCGTATTGATTTAGAACCAGAAGAATTTTATGATTTATTAGTTAATAGTCAGACATTACCATCTACATCACAACCATCACCTCAAGACTTTGTTGATTTGTATGAAACAGCAAAAAACAACAATGATAGTGTTATTGTTATTACTTTGTCTAGTGTTATTAGTGGAACATATCAAAGTGCTAATCTTGCAAAAGATTTAGTTGATTATGATGATATTTATGTGATTGACAGCTTAGGAACAACGCAAATGCAAAGATTGCTTGTATTAAAAGCAGTTGCATTAAGAAATGAAGGTATGAATGCTCAAGATCTCTATACATTTTTAGAAGCATATAAACATCGTATTCGCTTATTTGCTTTTGTAGATACATTAGAATATTTATATAAAGGTGGACGTTTATCAAGAACAGCTGCAACAGCAGGAACACTTTTGAAATTTAAACCTATTATTGGTTTTGATGAAGGCAAATTAGATGTATTTGCGAAAGCCAGAGGGACTCAAAAAGCTACCACTAAAATTATTGACTTAATTCAACAAGATGGTGAAATGGATTTAGATGAACCTATCTGTATCGGATATACTGGCTCATCTGATGGTTTAGATAAGTTTGAAAATACATTAAGGGAAACTTTACATTTTGGTGAAACATTACATGGTATTGTTGGACCAGTTATTGGTACACATGCTGGTCCTGGGGCTCGTTTAATTGCTTACGTAAAAAAACAATAAATCATCCCTAAGTATTGATTGTCTTAGATGATAGCTATGATAATCAATACTTTTTATTATATTGAATATAATCAAAAAAGTATGATCATAAAAATCATACTTTCTCTTTATGCAACATTAAAAGTCTTTAAACGTTTTTGAATAAGATACATTGTAATGATAAATGCTATGAAATCTGCAATTGGTACAGCAATAAAGACACCATATAATCCAAAAATCCAAGAAAGAATTAAAATCAATGGTATCAATAATAAGCATTGTCTTAATAAATTAAGAAAGCTGGATTGTTTAACCATTCCAATTGCCTGAAAGAAATTAGCACACATTGTTTGACATCCAACCAATGGTAAACAAATAAACCAAATGCGTAAAGCACTATTTCCTAATTCAATAATTGCTGGCTCTTGATTAAATATAGAAATAATCATTGATGGGAATAATTGAATCACTAAAAATCCTAAACAAGAAAGAATACTAGAACCTATAATCGTATACTTTAATGTTTCTTTAACACGATGATCATTCTTAGCACCATAATTATAACTAATAATAGGCTGCTGTCCTTGTGTCATACCTGTTAATGGCATCAACATAAGTGTTTGAACACTTGTAATAATTCCTACTGTTGAAATAGCCAAATCCCCACCATACAAACCTAATGTTCCATTAATAACAATATTTAAAACACTTGTTGATAATTGCATTAAAAAGGCTGGCAAACCTGTTTTCATAATCATATATGTATAATGTTTTTTCAACTTCATATGTGATAAACGACATGGAATGATTCCTCTTTTTCCAAATAAGAAAGACAATTGCCATATCATACTTAAACATTGTCCACCAATTGTCGCAAGTGCAGCACCTTCCATTCCCATATGAAATTGAACAATCAAAATATAATCAAAAGCAATATTAAAACCTGCTCCTAACAGCTGTGAAACCATAGCGTTTTTAGCATTTCCTTGGGCACGTGAGAAATTGTTTCCACACATGGCTACACATTGAAAAACACCACCATATAAAATAATACTCAAGTAATCACTGGCATAAGGTAAAACCTTTTCACTAGCTCCAAGTATAGTTAATATAGGATCCATAAAAATATTACCTAAAACCATAAAAACAATACCAAAGATAACTGTAATCATTAAAGCATTGCCCTGATAATATTTAGCATCTTCCTCTTCCTTAGCACCTAAAGCAATAGAAAAACGTGTAGCTCCTCCAACTCCTGCCATTAAGCTTAACGCCATCAAAATTAAAGTCACTGGATAAGACACAGTAATTCCTGCTAAACCTAATGATCCTAAATCAGGAGCATTACCAATAAACATTCTATCTACAATATTATAAATAGCATTGACAATCATCCCAATCATAGCTGGTATAGATAGTTCAATCAATAAAGTTAAAACTTTTTGTGACCCCATTCTATCTTTATCCACAATTTTCCCTCCCTTAACGTTTTTTAGTTTAGACATATTGTCCTTCTTTGTCAAGAAACAAAAAAAAGACATTAAATGTCTTTTTCAATATGATGAGGATATTTATTCCAATATTTTAAATAAATAAAATCCTCATCCTTTTTAAAATGATACTGATACATTCTAAAAGTAACTAAAATATTTTTAGGCATCCATTGTTCCTTATAAGAATAACAATATTTCATACCAATCTTTTTCATGACATTTCCACTATGAGGATTACAAACATCATGCGTTGCAGTAATGTATGGCAAATCAGATGTTTTGAATTCTTCAACCATTTTTAAAGCTACTTCACTCACTATTCCCTGATGCCAAAGCTCTTTTCTTAAAGCATAGCCAAAATCATGACTCTCATCACCACTGATTTGAATATATCCAATAGGTCTATCATTTTCCTTTAAACAGATTGCATAATAATAACCATCTTGATTTTTATATTTATCTAAATAGTGAGTCTGCAAATAATCTTTTGCTTCCTCGACACTCTGTAATGGAAACATAGGTAAAAAACGATTAACATCAGAATCACTTAATAATTCATATAAAGCCTGTTCATCTCCCATACGAAAATGTCTAAGAATCAGTCTTGAAGTTTCATAAAAGTCTTTCATCTTATCCCTCCATGATTTTAACATAAAAAGTTCTTTGCCTAGGTCCATCAAATTCACATAGATAAATGCCTTGCCATATTCCTAATAAAAGTTGACCACGATGAATGATAAAAGTCTGACTTGGGCCAAAAAGAGTTGACTTAATATGGGCATGTGAATTCCCCTCAAAATGATGATAATCCAAATGTTCTGTAGGAAAAGCACGTTCAAAAGCATTGATCATATCTCTAACAACATCAGGATCCGCATTTTCATTGACAGTGATTCCAGCCGTTGTATGAGGTGTATATACCACAACAATTCCTTCATCTATGTGGCAGTGATTAATATCCTGTTTGACGATTTCAGTAATATCATGCATTTGCATACGTTTAGAAAATTGATATTGATGTTCAAATAACATTCTCAATCACTCCTATAAATCTTTTATATACCATCTATCACAAGCATAATGTGGTCCTTGAATAAGGGGTTGTTCCAACGGAATAAACCCGTTTTTTAAGTAGAAACGATTGGCAGCTATCATATTGGAAAATGTTTCCAAATAACATTGCTGATAGTATGTCTTTGCAAAATCTAAGGACAGGTTTAATAATTCTTGTGCTATGCCTGTACCACGTATCGCCTTATAACAATACATTTTCTGCAATTCACATATACCTTCTTTGCCTTCCACTGGTCCTATACCACAACCACCAACAACATGATCATTTTCAACAACCACAAGATATTGTTTATGAGCAGGTTGATAAACTTGATAAAATTGTCCTAAATCTTTATCTTCCCAGGCACAACCTGGTTTATTACCACCAAATTCTATCAGACAATCTCTAATCAGTTTTTCGACTTCTTTATTATCTTTTTCTTCAATCAGACGTATTTTCATGAGCTGGTATAACCTTTTTTAAACGTTTTTCAAAATCACGACGAGAAAACATAACAATGGCTCCACACCCTAAACATTTAATTTTGATATCTGCACCCATACGTATAATTTGCCATTGATTAGACTTTTTACAAGGATGTTGTTTTTTCATTTCAACAATATCGTTTAAATTATATTCCATTTTTGTGCTCCTCTCTTTGTTGATAAGCTTTATAAGTATTTTCCAATAACATCGCAATTGTCATTGGTCCTACACCTCCAGGCACTGGTGTAATATAAGAGACAAGATCTTTGACATCTTCATAATCAACATCACCACATAATTTATGATTTTCATCACGATTAATACCAACATCCAACACCACAGCACCTTTTTTAATATAATCTTTATTAAAAAACTTAGGTTGACCAATTGCCGCTATTAAGACATCAGCTCTTTGACATAACGTGGCTAAATTCATTGTACGGGAATGTGCAATTGTCACAGTTGCATGTTTATGCAAACATAGTAAAGCCACTGGTTTTCCAACAATATTACTTCTTCCAACAACAACAACTTCTTTTCCAGTTAAGTCATAATGAATTTCATCTAATAAAACCATCATACCTTGTGGAGTACAAGGTACCAGTCCTTTTTCTCCTAACACAAGTTTAGCTACATTAGATGGATGAAATCCATCGACATCTTTTTGTGGATCAATTAAATGAAGTATTTTGTCTTCATGAATATGTTGTGGTAATGGCAACTGTACCAAGATGCCATCTACAGTATCATCATGATTAAGTTTTTGAATCACTTCCATTAACTTTTCTTCTGTTGTCTGTTCATCCAGTTTCACAATATCAGATAACATCCCTACATAGGCACATGCTTTATCTTTATTGCGAACATATGTTTGACTGGCAGGATTTTCACCTACTAATACAACTGTTAATTTTGGTAGTCTTTGACCATTTTCTTTTAATAAATCAATCTTTTGTTTGAGTTCATCTTTTCGCTTTGCTGCAATCTTTTTTCCATCAATGTTCATAAATGATTACCCCCTCATTATTGTTTCTATTATAATGGAAAATATACCAATTGTAAACTTTTAGCCCCAAAAGAAAAACTACAATAAATACAAAGAGTTTATTGTAGTTATCATTTTATTTATTTAAAATATGTCTCGCAATTAAGATTCCATTAGCTCCTGCCTGAGCCAATCCACGTGTTAGTCCAGCACCATCGCCACCTACATACAGACCATCAATCTCACTTTCAAATCCTTCTCTTACTTTAGGTCTTGCTGAATAGAATTTAGCTTCTACTCCATAAAGCAATGTATGTTCATTGGCAATTCCTGGTGTAACATGATCTAAAGCTTCAATCATTTCAATAATAGATTTCATCGTATTATATGGTAACACAAGCCCTAAATCTCCTGGTACAGCTTCAGGTAATGTTGGAACAGTATAACCTTCTTTTAAACGTTTCACAGTTGTACGACGTCCTCTTTTAATATCACCATAGCGTTGTACAATAATGCTTCCATGTGATAGCATATTGGCAAGTCTAGCAACCTCATGAGCAAATTCGTTAGGTTCATTAAATGGTTCACTAAAAACATGTGAAACTAATAATGCAAAATTGGTATTATGACTTCCAAGTTTTGGATCATGATAAGCATGTCCATTGGCTAACATTGTCCCTGAATGATTTTCAATAACAACATGACCACTTGGATTTGAACAGAAAGTTCTGACTTTAGTTCCCACAGATGTATTGTATACAAATTTACCTTCATAAAGATGAGAATTAATTTCATCCATAACAATATTACTTGTTTCTACTCTTACACCTATATCAACCTGATTATTATAAAGTTCTAATCCCTGACGTTTAAACACTTTGGCTAACCATGTTGAACCATCTCTTCCAGGAGCTAACACAACATGAGGAGCATAAATTTCTTCACCATTTTCTAAAACAATCCCTTTAACATGATGATCTTCTACAAGAATATCCTTAACTGCTGTTTTAAATGCCATATCAATATGCTGTTTAAGTTCATTAGACATTTCTGTCATAATTCTCAAATTTTCTTCAGTTCCTAAATGACGCACTTTAGCACGTAATAATTTCAATCCAACAGCATATCCACGTTTTTCAATTTCTTTCACTTTATCAGTCGTTGGATCAGTAATTTCACGTGTTGCACCATGTTTCAAATACAATTCATCCACATAATGAATTACATCTTCAACTTCCTGATTATCTAAATAATCTGTTAGCCAACCACCAAATTCACTCGTAATATTGAATTTACCATCAGAGTAAGCACCGGCTCCCCCAAATCCTGAAGTAATTGAACAAGCAGGTAAACATCCTGGTTCATTTTCTTTAATTTGTGGACAACTTTTAATTTTCTTATCTTTAATAGGACAATGTCTATACATCACGTCATGTCCTTTATCAATAAGTAATACTTTTAATTCTGGATTTTTTAAATACAATTCATAACTTGTCATAATTCCTGCTGGTCCAGCCCCAACAATAATGACATCATAATTTTTTTGCATAAAAAAACGCCTCATTTCTGGGGCATTATTAAATAATCCTCATTTATTATATTCATAAAAACTTATCCTTGTCAATAAAATACGCAGAATAAAAATATGTTATCAATTTATAAAACTTTTTATGCCAAAAATAAAGCCACAATCACTGGAATCGTAACAATAGAAAGTAATGTTGTCATAAAAACAGCTTTAGCTGCCAAGGCAACATCTTTTTGATATTCTGTTGCAAATAATACAGCAATATTTCCTACTGGCATAGCAAGCATAATTAAAGAAACGCCAAGTATTAAAGGATCACGAATAAAAGCATTGAAAATAGGATAAGCTATAACTGGAATAACAATCTGTTTTAAAATCGTATATGGATATATTCTGACTTCAGTAAAGACTTCTTTAACTGGAATCGTAGCAAGTGTTGAGCCAATAAGCAACATGGCAATAGGTGTTGTAATATCACCAATCATGGTTATCGTTGAAGACAAAACATCAGGAACCTGTAAACCTGTAAAATAAATAAACAAAGCCACAAGTGAAGCAATCACGCCTGGTGAAAGAAGCTGTTTCAAATTGATTTTTATTTTTTGTACAGAATGATAATTCATAAAAAGAATACCTGCTGTAAACACAAGCAAATTAAAAATCATATTAAAAATAGCAGTTAAAAATACGGCTTGATTTCCAAAAATAGATTTCATAACAGGAAAGCCCATAAAACCGATATTAGAAAACATTGTCATGAAAATATATAAACCTTGTTGTTGAAGAGGAACTCTCATAACTTTGACAATCAAAAAGCCTAAAATAGGTAAAACAAGAAAGATGACAATTCCTACAATAAACACAAAAACAATTTCAGATATTTGTTTTTCAATATTTGTAGATAAAACAGAAGATACAATCAATGCTGGTGTTGTGACCGACAACAAAAGTGTTGTTAAACGTTTATTAAAGTCTACATCCAGTATCTTGATCTTTAATAAAAGATACCCTAAAGCAATCACCAGAAATAATTGTATCATCTGTAAAACAATAACTTTGATATCCACAATCTATCCTTTTAGCCCATGTGCCTGTCTTTCCATATTTTCAACAACAATATCATAGATTTCTCCAAGTGTTGCCCCATATTGTAAAACAAGCCATGGTTCATTAGTATGAAAATGAATTTTAATGAGTTCATCATCACCAACAGCTAATAAACAATCTCCCTGAAAATGTTCTGTAATATAATCATTAATTTCATCTTCATTTAAGTTTTTTCCTTCAATTAATAACTGTGTATCAAATTTATATTCTAACATTTTTATTCTCCTTCAAATAAACAAGCTCCATTTGTTTCAATAACATGTTTATACCAATCAAAAGATTTTTTCTTATATCTTTTATAAGTTCCATTTCCTAAATCATCACAATCCACATAAATAAATCCATATCTTTTACTCATTTGTTTTGTAGATTCACTGACAATATCAATACATCCCCATGATGTATATCCCATTAAATCTACGCCATCTATTTCAATAGCATTCAACATTTCTCTAAAATGTGCATCAAAATAATCAATACGATATTGATCATCAACTGTTCCATTCACAAGTTCATCTTTAGCTCCTAAACCATTTTCTACAACAAATAATGGTTTTCTATAACGATCATATAAATCAACTAAAGACACTCTTAAACCAATAGGATCAATTTGCCATCCCCAATCAGATGAAGGAATATATGGATTTTTTATTGCCACATTCGTATTGGCTGCAGTTTTCTTTAAACCTTTGTCATCTTTTGCAACACAACTTGATGAATAGTAACTAAATGAAACAAAGTCTACTGGATATTTCTTCATAATGTCTAAGTCATCATCCTGCATTTCAATATGAATACCTTCATTTTTAAATTTAGCTAATAAATAAGCTGGATACTCTCCAAAGACTTGTGTATCACTATAACAATAGGTACTTCTCATATCCTGTTGTGCCTGTAAAACATCTTCTGGTTTACAAGTATAAGGATAATATGTCAGTTTTGTTAACATACAACCTACTTTTGAACCAGGAATTTTTTCATGACAAATCTTTGTAGCAAGAGCTGAAGCTACAAATTGATGATGCATAGCTTGGAAAATAACCTGTTGGAAATTCTGCCCTGGGAAACGGTCTTCAACAAGTCCTCCTGTTGTATAAGGATGTCTAATCATAGAATCTACCTCATTGAATGTTAACCAATATTTGACTTTATCTTTATATCTTTCACAGATGACTTCCACATATTTGACAAACATATCCACAACTTCTCTTGATGCCCATCCATTATAATTTAAAACTATATTTAATGGTGGTTCATAGTGTGACATTGTCACTAATGGTTCGATACCATATTTTAAGCATTCATCAAAAACATCATCATAAAATTGTAAACCTTCTTCATTAGGTTCCTGATCATCACCATTTGGAAAAATACGTGACCAGGCAATAGACATTCTATAAACCTTGAATCCCATTTGGGCAAAGAGTTTAATATCTTCCTTATAATGATGATATCCATCTGCCCCATGTCTTTTTGGATATAAAGAATCATCCTGTGATTTTAATGCATCTTCAATATCTTTTGTTGTAATGGCATTTTGTGCATGATAATCTTGAACGTCAATATCTAAATGATGTCTCGCACAATCAGAAACACTGATTCCTTTGCCTCCTTCGTTCCAGCCACCTTCATACTGATTGGCAGCTGTTGCGCCACCCCATAAAAAACCTTCTGGAAATTGTCTTACCATATTATTGTCCTCCTCTTCTTTTCATTTATTATACATGTTTCTTATATTGAATGTTCAAATTTTCAAAAAAAGAAAGATATGTTCCATGTACTTAATGAAACATATCTTTTTTCATAAATATAAACGAAGCAATAACACATGCAATAACGGCAATCAAAGTTGGGACCCACCATACTGGTCCTGGTAAACCTGAAACATTCATTCCATAAAAACTAAAGATAATATTTGGTATTGACATCACAATAGTGATAACTGTTAAAACCTTCATAACAATATTTAAGTTATTTGAAATAACAGAAGCATAAGCATCCATTGTTCCAGATAAGATATTTGAATAAATACTACACATTTCAATGGCCTGATTAATTTCTACTAAAACATCTTCTAATAAATCCTGATCATCTTCATAAAGTTTAATAGATTTTCCACGCATGATCTTATTCAAAGTAATTTCATCAGTTTTTAATGATGTTGAAAAATAAACTAAAGATTTTTCTAATCCAAGCATTTGAATAAGTTCTTTATTTTGCATTGATTTATGAAGTTTTTGTTCAGTCAAAGATGATAATCGATCAATTTGACGTAAATAAATCAAGTATCTTTGAGAAATTCTTAAAAGAAGCTTTAATAAAAATCTCGTCTTCATTTCTGTATGAATACCCTTGACTTTACCTGTTGCCATATCTTCAATATTTAAATTCTCATATAATGAAATTGTAATAATATATCCTTTCATTAAAACAATACCTAATGGTAATGTTGTATATTGTAGAGTCATTTTATCGTATTTCCCTTCAGTTTCTTCTGCACTTGGATAATCGACAATGACTAATGTCTGATTGTAATCATCATCAAAATCAATATGTGAACTTTCTTCTTCATCTAATGAAGCTTGCACAAATTCAGGAACAATTCCCAAATCATTAATTAAAAATTGTTTTTCTTCTTCTGTTGGTGAAACAACATTAATCCAGCATCCTGTTTCTAATGTTTCGACTTTTTTTGTTTCTGTTCCAAAAGTTTTGTAAAATTCGATCATTTTTATCCTCCTTTTCTATAACAGGAGAATATCAATTATGTCTCCTGTTATGCTTTGTTTTATTGTTAATTTCGTATCTTCATCCGGCTCCGGAGACATAATAACACCTTCTTTCTTTCCTTTGCCATTATAACATAAAATGTCTGATATAAAAGCCTTTCATTTGTAATTTTTTTGTTTTTTATAAAAAAGATTTAAATCGAAAGTTTCCCTTCAATTCAAATCTTTCTTTTATTAAAACCAATCTGTTCCATCTTCTCTTTTTAAAATATAACGAATCATTTCAAAGAGTTCTTCTTTTGATTTAGATTTCACAATGAAGACATGGTTACCCATTGCTCCACTTAATGATTCTGGAACATCTGTTTCTAAGGCTATATTCTGTCCATAAGTTTCTCTAATCTGATCATAGTTATGCATATACCATATTCCTTCTCTACGCCCTGTATATGCTACCCAATATTCACGATGAATATCATAGAAACACTGATTATATTTAATCATATCAGCCCATATTGTATAAACATCGACATTATATGCAAAATCAATCATATCAGGCATATAAGCACCAGGTGCTCTCATGTTAACTTCTAATCCAACAATATCTCCTTTTCTTCCTAATCCTTCTTTATCTTCATCTAATCTAAAGAATTCAAAATGATAAAAACGACTTCTTGTATCAAAAGCTTCTACAACCTTTTTTCCGATTTCATATAAATCCAATCCTTCAACTGGTTGTGAGTAAAAAGCAGTATCACTTAATTCATTTACATTATCCATTATAGAATTCAACATGACATGTGATGAACAAATCAAAATATTTTTATCTTTATCAGTAATTCCATCAAATGTTTCAACATGACCAGGAACAAGTTCCTCAATAATAAATTGAATATAAGATGGCTTTGTCGCAAAGAAATAATCTAATTCATCATCATTTTTCAATTTATATGTTGAACTAGCACCCACACCATTATCAGGTTTAACAATAACTGGATATCCTACCTTGTTCGCAAATGCTTTTGTCGCAAGGTAATCATCAACTTTTCGATATCTGGCAGTTGGTATCCCAATCTTTTGATAGACTTCTTTCATTTTTGATTTGTATTTCATTGGTGATAGATTTTGTATTTTGGTTCCTGTTGTGACATTAAATTCATTTCTTAATGTTGCTTCCAATTCTAACCAATATTCATTTTGAGATTCTATCCAATCAATTTTTCCATAATGCCATGTAAAATAAGCACAGGCTCTGTATACACTGTCATAATTTTCTAAGTCATCTACACGATAATATTCTGTTAAGGCAAGTTTTGTATGATATGGCAAGTTTTCATAATTCGCATCACCGATTCCCAAAACACGAACTCCTCTGACTTTTAATCGGTCACAGAAATTGTAAAAATAATCTGGAAAATGTGGTGATATAAAGATAACATTCATTATTATATAACCCTTTCTACAAAATATGGGAATTGAACTTGCCACCAATCCCAATCATGATTCACATCGTGACCCCAAAAATCAATCCATGCTGGAATATCTTTATATTCTAAAAGTTCTTTCATACGCGATGTACTTCTAATCATATCATCTTCCCATGCTCCTTGCCCACAACATAAAACAATACGACAATGACGATACATCTCAACATAAGGATGGTCATAACTCATACCATGAAGATATTGAATTGGTGAATTGCGATAAAGAATATCATCATGATAATCTCCAAAAAACAAATCACTATCATAATACCCACTCAAAGCAATGGTACCTTTAAAAATATCCGGTCTTCTGAACATGAAATTCACTGCATGAGTTGCGCCCATTGAACAACCAGTTGTATAAATGCCATCTGCATACTGACCATCACGACCATAAGAATTAATTTCTAAAATTCTTGGAACCAATTCATTAACGATATAATAGAACCACTGTTCCATCATATATGTTCTATGTCCATTATCCATCCCTTCAGCTGACCAAGATTCTTGATCAATGCTATCACAACAAAATAGCTGAATTCGTCCTGCATCAATCAGGTGCTCTACTGTATGCACCATACCAAAATTTTCAAAATCAAAGAATCTTCCATTTTGTGCAGGAAAAACCAAAATTGGTGTTCCTGAATGACCATAAACCTTAAATTCCATATCACGCAATAAACATTCGCTATATTCCTTAAACCATTCTGTCTTCATATTCTCACCCCTAACCTAAAACAAAATCAACGAATTCATTGACTTGCTCCATATTCTCAAATCGAGCAGTATATGTAAAATTACCCATAGCTCCACTTAAAATATCTGGCATTCTTTCACACATAACCAAATCAAAATGATAACGTGATACAATGTCTTCATGTGTATGAGAATATGAGATACCATCTCTTCTTCCACAATACACACAATGATATGGACGCTGATGATCATAGTCACTATACCCTTTTGTAACCATATCTGCATAGATTTGGTAAACATCAATATTATTGGCATAATTCATCATATCAGGAGTATAACCTCCTGGTGTTCTTAAATTAACTTCTAAGCCAACAATCTCTCCTTTTTGACCTAACCCAGGTTTATCCTCTAACAATCTAAAGAATTCCATATGGAAACATCTTCCAGCTGTATAAAAGGCTTTCACACATGCCTGTCCAGCTTGTTTCAAATCATAAGGTATTTCTCTTAAAGAATAATAATACATACTACTTTGATCATTCACTACATCCATAATGGGATTTGGAAAAACATGTGATGTTTCAAATAAAATCTCTTTATTTAAATTAGCAATACCATCATATGAAATAATTAATCCATTAACAAATTCTTCCATTATATATTGTGTAAAATGTTCTTCCTGATAAAAATGTTCTAACTCCTCCTGATTAGAAATTTTATAAGTCTTTGCTGCCCCAACCCCATTATCTGGTTTGACTACAACAGGATAGCCAACATCATGAACAAATTTTAAACCTGATTCCAAATCAGTGACTAAATGATAACGTGCTGTTTTGACTCCTGCTTCTTCATAAAACTTCTTCATCTTTGATTTACATTTAATATCTTCAATATGGTTTGTATGAATACCTGTTGTAATATTAAAATCCGTACGCAATTTGGCATCCTGTTCAAGCCAATATTCATTATTAGATTCCAACCAATCTATATGTCCATAATGGAAAATAAAATAACCCATCGCCTTTACCATTTCATCATAGTCTTCCATAGAATATACTTGATAGTAATCATCTATTGAATTTTTTAATTCTTCGCTTAAATTATCATAAGGTGTATCCGCAATTGCTAAAACTGTGACTCCATTATTTTTTAAACGATTACAAAATTGATAAAAATTTTTTGGAAAGGATGGTGATATATATACAAAATTCATAAGATAACATTCCCCCTTTTTTATATCCTTTTATTTATTATAACATAATAAAATAAAAAAAATCATCCAAAAAAAAGAATGAGAATAAAAAAAAGAAAGGGAATAGAATGACTATTCCCTCACATGGACTGGCAGCGTGCTATTTTCGCAGTTGCCTACTATCTTCGCCGCTGTGATGCTTAACTTCTGTGTTCGGCATGGGTACA
>NZ_NFHI01000005.1:0-84748 GCF_002159255.1 Massilimicrobiota sp. An80 | reverse complement strand
GCTGTTTTCGTCATGCCCAAAAATACAAATCATATTCACATTTCAAAGATCTTACATATTGATGAGCTACCATAATCAAATCATTTAACATTTTCAAACTTTTTCATCAAATGACTTGAATTTTATATAGTTAGCTCCTTTTAATAAAAAAAGTCATTCCTGAAAAGGAACGACTATCATCGCGGTACCATCCTCATTCATAATGAATACTCATTATGCTCTTTGATCGTTAACGCCGATTTACGTTGATGTTTGCATCACTCTTAGAAGGTAGCTTTCTTTACAAGTATCCAGGAATTTTCACCAGCCATTCCCTCTCTTCAAGATCACTTATAAATACTTTTCTTCTTCAACGATTTGACTTTGATATTATATCCAATTTATTATCAAAAATCAATACTTCTTCTGATATTCAATATCAACAATACCATTATAAACATAAGTTTTTATCAAAGATAATCTTTTTTCCTGATCAAAATCTTCAAATAAACGTTTCCCTTTTCCAATTCATGTTGGAATCATAGAAATATGATATTCATCAATCATATTAGCCTGAATTAAAGGTGTAATCAATTGTTGACCACCACAAATCCAAATATCTTTTCCAGAATCCTGTTTTTTTTGAACTAATGAACAAATATCTTCAGATGTGACAATGACATGATCTGATGATAACTGAGTCAAAGATGATAAAACATAAATCTTTAATCCTTGACGAATCCAATATTGGTTGATTTTCTTTTCTATTATACGAAAAGCTGTTTCACTCATAATAACACTATCAACATGTTTTAATAAATGATGATAACTTTCTGTTTTTTCATCTGTAGGATTATCACCATGTAACCAATCTATACGTCCATGTTGATCGGTGATATATCCATCTAAACTCATTGCGATATACAAAATGACTTTTCTCACTATCATCCTTACTTTCTTTTTATTTTTTATGGTGATATGGGTAAATCCATTGAATAGTCTGAATCAGATAAGGTTCACATAGTAAGACAATGAATGTTGTCATCATATTATAAAATGTATGCATATTGGCTATTTGATGGAGGGGTGATAATGGTGTCCATCCTGCAATCCAATCGACGAGAGGAATCATCTGTGAGATAATTAAAAAACTGATAGCTCCTACAACATTAAAAAGAAAATGAAACAATGCTAGACGTTTTCCATTGCGTGATCCTTTTAAAGAAGCAAGAAAACCTGTTATACACGTTCCTAAATCAAAACCTAGAATCAGATAAACAGCCTGATGAAAAGAAATCAACTGTTTAGAAGCGAGAATTTGTAAAATACCAATAGATGCTGATGAACTTTGAATCAAAGCTGTAAACAACATACCGATACAGACACCCCATATTGGATTTTGAATATGCATTAAAGCATTCACAAATGTGGATGAGTGTTGTAGGGGCAACATGGATTGAGCCATCATTTCAAGTCCCATAAATAATAGTCCTAAAGCCATCATCACTTGTCCACATAGATGCTTGATGCCATGACTTATCAGATATAAACATACGCCTACAAAGGCTAACAATGGCGCAAACATGCCAATATCTAAAGCAATCATCTGTCCTGTTATAGTTGTCCCAATATTAGCTCCCATCATAACCCAGATAGCTCTTTTTAATGACATGATATGGGCATTTAAAAAACCAATGAGAATAACACTCATAGCAGATGAGCTTTGAATCAGGCATGTCAACAAAGTCCCTACACCAATAGCTTTCCACTTATGATTGGTCAGTTTTAATAAAAAGATTTCTAATCTTTCTCCCAGTCCTTCTGTTAATCCTTCTGATAACAATTCCATGCCAAACAGAAATAATGCCAATCCTCCTAACAGTCCTAAATAATGAGAAATCGTCATGGCTTCACACCCCTTTATTATCATATATGATAACAAAGAAAAAATTTGTAAAATCTTTATCGGTTTTCATGCTGCATAATTCTCTTAATATCATCACCAATACGTAAATTCTTGAAAAGTTCTCCAATAAAAACGACATATGACAATAATAGTGGCGAAAAAATCATACCAATCAGACCAAAAAGATCTCCAAAGAAAGTCAATGCTATTAAAAGAAGAATAGGATGTAAATGAATGCCTTTAGAAAATAAATAAGGTTGTAAATAAGAAGATTCTAAATATTGTAAAACCATAATCACAATAAGAGATGCATAACCAAGATGCTGATCAATAAAGAATTCATAAATAACAACTGGTATGCCACCAATATAAGGTCCAACATAAGGAATGAGATTTGTAAGTGATAAAAATAATGCCATCCAAACTGCAAAATTCTGATTTATAAAAAAGAAAGGAATAAAGCACATCAAAAAGAAGAAGAAAAAATCTAAAATCATTGATTTCATAAACTGATATGTTGTGAGTTTTAATTTTTTTAGTGTCTGCATACAGATGCCCTGTTTTTCAAAAGGAAGATAGACAATAGCTTTTTCAATTAAATGAAGATTATCATAAGATAAATAAAATGAAATGCCTAATGCTATAAAAATATTTCCAACCCAGTAAATGACTGTCTGTGTCCAACCATTAAACATATCTATAAAATAATCAATGACCTGATATTCTTCTAAAAAACGAATAAAAGTAGAAAAAATAGGATTAACCATAATCTGACTATCACAGATACGATGATAAAAAATAAGACATTGATCTAATAAATAAGGGATTAAAAAATAACAGCTTAAAATAAAAAACAATGAAAAAGATAAATACAAGTGTGTTACAACAACTTTTCTAGAAAGGCGATCACTGGTAAAATAATCAATCAGGGGATCAATAAGAAAATGAAAAAACAATGCAATAATAACAGGAAAAATCAATTGAAAAATATAAATCAATAATGATCCTATACGAAATAAAGTATAAACATAATAAAGTAAAATAGCACAAATACAAAAAATGATGAGAGAACGAGCGATATTATTTCTTTTCATTTCAACCTCCACGACAAGAAAAGGACTACAATGAGTCCTTTTGTACTTCTTAAAGTTGTTCCTTAATCGCTTTTTTGGCTTTATGAACAGTATGTTCGATGTTATCGGCACATGGCATATCACTCATCATAATCATTGCCGCAGCAACAATTCCTGCCGAGAAAAAAGCAACAGCTAATTTTGACATGATTATTCACTCCTTTAAAAGTACAATCTTAGTATGTCCTGATTATTCAAAATCATACAAAGAAATTTCAGGAGTTTCGTTCATTCTTGAAATCAATGTCGTTTTCCTTCGATCATCTTGTTCTCGACCAATTCCATATTGAAAAGCCTGATGATTTCCTAAAAACCATAAAGACTGTTTTGCTCGTGTTAATCCTGTATAAATCAGATTCTTTTTCAACATAATATAATAGTCTTTTAAAACAGGCATAATGACAATTTTAAATTCATTTCCCTGTGATTTATGAACACTCATGCAATAAGCATGTGTCAATGTATAAAATTCCTGTGGCGTATATTCAACAATAGTTCCATCAAAATCAACAATCATCATATCTGATAAATATTCAAAATTATCTTTATAACAGATTTCTACCAATGTTCCTATATCACCATTAAAAACATTATCTTCAATACGATTTTTTAACTGTAAAATCTTATCGCCTTCTCTAAATAAACGTTTACCCACACGCAGTTCATTTTTAAATCCATCTTGAGGATTAAATAATTCCTGTAGACAATCATTTAAAGCATCAATACCAGCAACACCATTATACATTGGTGCTAAAACTTGTATATCATGCACATCATAGCCATCTTCTAATGCTTTTGTGACTAATACACGTACATACTTGACAACATCATAGGCGGCACATGTTTGAAAATGAATATCCTGATACTTTGAAAATAAAGTTTCATCATATTGATTATTGCGAATACTATGGGCTAATTGAACAATACCACTTTCTTTGGATTGACGATATATGTGATGTAAAGCAATGGTTGGGATACGCTGACAACTGATGAGATCATTTAAAACACGACCAGGTGCCACAGATGGCAATTGCTGATCATCTCCAATCAAAAGAATCTGACTGACTTTTTGACAAGCTAACAAAAGATGTGAAAACAATAAAGAATCGACCATTGAAAACTCATCAATGATCAATAAATCCACATCTAATGGATTTTTCTCATTAATCGCAAAAGTATTTGTATGTAAATCCCATTTTAATAAACGATGAATGGTACAAGCTTCCACTCCTGTCACTTCAGTCAAACGTTTAGCTGCTCTACCAGTTGGTGCAACAACAGCTAATTTTTGATCAGGATTTAAACGCTGATAGATTTTAATCATAGCATTGACAATCGTTGTTTTTCCAGTTCCTGGCCCACCTGTAATAATCATAGCTGACTGTTTTAAAAAGAGTGTCATCGCTTCTTTTTGAAAATGATCATATTGAATAGATAACTCTGTTTCTAAATCTGCAATAATGGTATCAATTTCCTGCTGATCATATTCATACAAAGGCGCATGAAGCCATTTTTGAAAGATTTTTGATATTTGTATTTCACTTTGATATAAATCATAAGGATAATAACGATCATCTTCCTGAATAATTTTACGTTGTTCAAGAACATCCTGCAAAGCTGTTTCAAAACTTTCATCATCAATTTGAGGAATATAGCGATGAAATCTTTTCACGATAGCCTCAAAGTTATGATATGTACTTCCATCTTGAAAACAGGCTTCTTTTAAAGCATAAACAATAGCTGCCTGAATACGATGATGATCATGTTGATCAACACCTATTTTCAATGCCAGATCATCTGCTGTTTTAAAACCAATTCCATCAATATCATCAATTAACTGATAAGGATTATTCTGTAAGATATCCAATGTTTTTTCCTGATAGACAGCTTGAATTAAAGCCAGATGACGTGTTGAAATACCATGTCCCATGAAAAACATCAAAACTTCCTGATCGAAATCCTGGGAATTTAACACACTCGCAATCGTTTCACGTTTGGTTTCATTCATACCACGAACATGATCTAAAACATGCTTATCTTCTTTAATCTTACTTAATGCATCTTGACCCAAAGCTTCCACAATAGCACTGGCCTGTTTTTCACCAATCCCTTTAAATAAAGGACTAGATAAATAGCGAATGATTTCACTTTCCTCATTCGCTAAAACAATCTCATAAGATTGAATCTGAAATTGTTTCCCATATTTAGGATGAATCACATAATCACCCTGAAAATGATATTTATCCTGTAGATTTACATAACTCATATAACCCGTTGCCAGAATTGGTTTATCTTCCTGTTCACTATCAATCAGACAGACAATAAACTTTGTATCCTCACTATAAAACCTAATACGTTTAATAATTCCCGTGTATTCTAACATTATAAGTATGTAATCTCCTTATCATCTTTATACACTTTATCAATCGTTCCTCCACCAAGACAGACATCACCCTGATAAAAGACTGCTTCCTGACCAGGCGTTACAGCTTTGACAGGTTGTTTGAATGTCACATAAAGTGTTGTTTCATCAACAAAATGAATCGAAACTTCATTATCTTTTTGACGATATCTAAATTTGGCTGTGCAATCATATTCTCCCGATGGTTTTTGACTACCGATCCAATTGACATCCGTAATTAAAGCACCTTCGCTCATTAACCATTGATTCTGATCACCTTGGCACACATATAAAATATTATCATCATACTTTTTACCCACAACAAACCAGGCATCACCTGGACCACCAATACCTAAACCTTTACGTTGTCCAATTGTATAATACATAATGCCTTGATGTTCACCGACAACTTGACCAGTTTCAATATCTATCATCTTTCCAGCTTTGGCTGGAATATAATTTTTCAAGAACTCTCTAAAATCTCTTTCTCCAATAAAACAGATTCCTGTACTGTCTTTTTTATGAGCCACTGGCAAATTTAAATCTTCCGCCAATTGTCTGACTTCTGGTTTGGTCATATTTCCAATTGGAAATAATGAAGACTGTAGTTGAGATTGATTTAACTGACATAAAAAGTATGTCTGATCTTTATTAGAATCAATTCCTCTTAACATAATAGAATCTTGTCCATCATGATGTTCCACACGTGCATAATGTCCTGTCGCAATATAATCGGCCTCAATAGATTTGGCATAATCTAAAAAAGCTTTAAATTTAATATGTTTATTGCATAAAATATCAGGATTAGGCGTTCTCCCTTTAGCATATTCTTCTAAAAAATATGTAAAAACATGATCCCAATATTCCTTAATAAAATCAACACGTCTTAATTCTATTCCTAAATGCTCAGCGACTTTTTTTGCATCATTATAATCTTTTTCCTGTGGACAGATATCATCGTCATTTGTCGGATTTCCTAAAATATCATTATTTAATGATGAATCCCAGTTACGCATAAAAACGCCAATAACTTCATAACCTTGTTGCTTTAAAACATAAGCTGCAACTGCACTATCTACACCACCACTTAAACCTAATACAACTCTTTGTTTCATAGACGCCTCCTTCTTGCATATTCTATCATTTTCTTCAACAATTATAAAGTAAAAATAATGGAATACTCATATAAAAATAAAACTGATAAAGAGCATCTCACTCTATATCAGTTGTCATATTACCATTATTTTAATTTTGACATTGGAAGCATGGCTGCACCAATAGCACCACAATCTTCTAATTCTCTTTCTAAAATAGGGATATGTCCTCTCATACCAATATGAATTTTCGCATTGAATTGTTCAACAAGTTGATCATAGAAGTATTTTTTAGATTTCATAACCCCTCCACCTAATACAAAACAATGTGGATCAACAGTATGAGCAATATCTGCTAACATAGTAGCAAGTTCACTGACACATTCATCAACGATACCTTTTGCTTTGATATCACCTTCATCAGCTAATCTGAAAACATCTCCAGCATGATTGACACGATCTTCACCTAAGATTTCTTTTCCTTTACGTGTAATAGCTGTACCACTAGCTTCACCTTCTACAGCTCCAGGGTTTAAACCTCCGAATTTATATCCGTTGTTTTTCACAATAATATTTCCAACTTCTCCAGCATGTCCTCTTCCACCAGAAACAAGTTGACCATTCACAACAAAAGCTCCACCAATTCCAGTTGAAATTGTCACATAATAACATGTTGGTTTTCCTTTACCAGCACCTAATAAAGCTTCTGCTAATCCAGCAACATTAGCATCATTATCAATAAATACAGGTAAGTTAAAACGACTTGAAAGCTTTTCACAAATAGGATAATTTTCAAATCCAGGTAAATTTGTTGCCATAATCATGACACCACGTTCAGTATCTACAGGTCCAGGAACACCAATTCCAATCCCCTGAACATTATTGATACCACCACAAATTGAATAATCTAAACTTTCAATTTGTCTTATAATTTTTGAACAAACATAATCTGGTCCATTTTCTCTTTCTGTTGCATCTTTGACTTCACTATATGATTGTCCATTTTCATCAACCAAAAGAGTACGTACGTTTGTTCCACCTAAATCAATCCCAATATAATATTTCATCTTAGTTCTCCTTCCTTGATTTATATTTATTATACAATAAAATCAACTGTTTTCATAGATTCTTTTCATGAAACAATGCATTTTTCAAAACTTCTAAGTTTTGTGGTAATGGACATGTTATGACATGATCCTGTAAGTATTTTAAAGAACCTATCGGTTTAACAAAACAGATGGAATAGGCATGTAAAAATTGATTTTGAAAATGATAAGTCTTTTTCAAATAACGATTCAATTCAAAATCTCCATATTTACTATCTCCAATCACTGGATGTCCAACACTTGATAAATGCAGACGAATCTGATGGGTTCTTCCTGTAATGATTTTAACTTTCAATAAAGAATATTTTTGATTAGATTTAATGTTTTCAACAAGCGTATGCATCTTTAAAGCCCCTTCAGTTGAAGGTGATACCATTCTTGCAAGTGAGCGATCGCTATCTTTTTTCATATATCCAATCAACTCACCACTAGGCATATAGCCTTTACAGATTGTCAGATATGTCTTGTCAATGCAATGACGTTTTTTCATCATCTCATTTAAATCCTGCAAAGCACGCATCGTTTTTCCAAAAATGACAATGCCACTGGTATTGCGGTCGAGACGATGGACTGGTCCAGGAGTAAATCCTAATGTCTGTTGAGGATCATATTCTCCTTTTTGATGTAAATAAGTTAAAACCTGATTTGATAATGTATTGACATCTTCATGAATATCTTCATGAACCAGCAAGCCAGCTGGTTTATTGACAATCAATACATTGTCATCTTCATATAAAACATCAAAAGTAATTGGTAAATCAAAGATACTTTGAGGTTTTGTAAGCTCTAAAAAGCGATCTTCATATAAAAATAATTCTACCTGATCCCCTTTTTTTAAAATATAGTTTTCTTTCACCCTGACACCATTAACTTTCACATCTTTTTTTCTTAACATTTTATAAATCAGCTGTGGCGGTGCCTGACACAATAATTTCTTTAAATATTTATCTATTCTTTGGTTTTCATAATTTTCATCTATCATTAAAGTTTTCATTTCATCACCATTTTCATTCTATCAAAATTTCTTAAAAAAATACACATTTTTATTTGAAAGCCTTTACATCTCTTAAAACTCTGTTATAATTATTTATGTTAAGTGGTTGTCACTTAAACATACCCCCCCTATTATCACCCTAACGTGTAAATAATAGAGATAGAAGAAAGTATGCTCCCCCGCATACTTTCTTTTTCTATTTTATGTTATAATATGGAGGAGGTGAAAAATCATGGAAAAAGAGATTCAAAGAACACTTATTTATGATGGTAAAATTATGCAAGTCACAAGAGAAGAAGTCGAATTAGAAAATGGTGAACATGCCTATCGTGAAGTTGTTTATCATCATGGTGGTGTTTGTATCTTAGCTGTTAAAGATCATCAAATCATTCTTGTGAAACAATTTAGATATCCTAATCGTATTCAAACTATTGAAGTGCCTGCTGGAAAGTTAGAAAAAGATGAAGATCCACAAGATTGTGCCTTTCGTGAATTAGAAGAAGAAACAAATAATCGTGCTCGTGACATGAAATTTATTATGAAAGTTTTACCTTCTCCAGGCTATACAAGCGAATGGCTTTATCTTTATGAAGCAATTGATTTTGAAGAAGTCAATGATGCTTTAGCTGGTGATGATGATGAGTTTATTGATATTATCAAGATGGATATTGATGAAGCTTATCAAAAAGTATTAGATGGTGAAATCGTTGATGCAAAAACAGTCATTGCGATTATGTATGCCTATCAAAAAGATCATCAATGATAAAGTGGTAAAGCCACTTTTTTCTTTTATAAACAAAAAAAACTATTCCATGATGGAATAGTTATCATTTTATATTGGCGGTCTGGACGGGGCTCGAACCCGCGACCTCCGCCGTGACAGGGCGGCATTCTAACCAACTGAACTACCAGACCAATATAACAACTGCCAAGGGTTTACATAAATGGCGGAGACAGAGGGATTTGAACCCTCGCGCCAGTTTCCCGACCTACACCCTTAGCAGGGGCGCCTCTTCAGCCTCTTGAGTATGTCTCCTTCAGTTGCCTAACTATAATAACATACCTTTTTAAAGATTTCAATACTAAAATGAAAAAACTTTATACAAAAAAGAGTTAGCGAACTAACTCTATTTATTAAAGAATTGTGGTAAATAATCTTTATGTGCTTCTAATAATTCATCAATCACAATATTAGCAATTTCATCACTTGGACATAATGGATTCATATTTAAAGCTGTCACTGCTAAATCACGATCACCTTTGATGGCTGCTTCAATAACTAAACGTTCAAATGTTTTCATCATATGAACATATCCACTAATTGGTAATCTTAAATCTCCTGTTGCGATAGGTTGTGGACCATCTGCAGTAATACGACAAGCCACTTCTACTGCACTATCCATTGGTAAATCAGCAATAGCGCCATTGTTTCTGACATCTACATATTGAATATCACCTTTATTTGTATAGATAGAAGCAATTAAATTACATGCTGCATCAGAATATTTAGCACCTCCACGCATTGCTAATTGTTCTGGTTTTTCCTGAAGTTCTTCATGACTATATAATTCAAATAATTCTTCTTCAGTCTTGCTGACAACTTCTCCACGAACTGTTCCTGTTTTCAATTGTTCTAATTCTTCTTCTAATTGTTCTTTTGTAAAGAAATAGTAATTATGATATGGACAAGGAATGGCTTTTAATCCTTTGATAAATGATGGAGAGTATGGTAAAGATACGAAGTTTTTCATTTGAATTGTATCTTCAGGTTTCAAATATGCATATTTATGCAATAATTCATCAAAACGTGAAACCCCATCAACAAAAACATCAGTTGTAAAAATAAAGTGGTTAACCCCTTGAACTTCCATTGTCACTTGACTTTCATCAACATTTAACATTTTTGCAAAACCAGCAACCATATTCACTGGAACATTACAAAGTCCAATGGCTTTTTTAAAGTTTGTATAGCGTAAAATAGCTTCAGTCACCATTCCAGCTGGATTTGTAAAGTTGATTAACCATGCATTTGGACATAACTCTTCAATATCTTTAACAATATCTAAAATCACAGGAATTGTACGGAAAGCTTTGAACATTCCTCCAGCTCCATTTGTTTCTTGTCCAATTAAACCATGGCTTAATGGAATTCTTTCATCTAATACACGCGCTGGTAAACGTCCAATACGCATTTGTGTTGTGACAAAGTCTGCATCTTTCAAAGCTTCACGACGATCATAACTTAAAATGACTTTCATTGGTAAGCCTGCTTTTTTAACCATACGCTTTGCCAACGCGCCTACTGTTTCTAATTTTTCACGTCCTGCTTCAATATCCACTAACCATAATTCTCTAACTGGTAAATGATCATATCTTTTAATAAATCCTTCTACTAATTCTGGAGTATAACTGCTTCCTCCACCAATTGTTACAATTTTAACACCATCTTTATTCATTTTGAGTACCTCTTTCTTCTTGATGATTTCATTATAAAATAATTATTCAAAAAAGCAATACAATGAATTGTTAACTATACCGGTATAGTTTAGAATGTGATATACTATCTTTAAGGAGTTGATCAATATGACCAAATATGAACGTTTAGCTCAATCATTAGAACAAGATATCATGCAACAGATTTATAAACAGGGAGAACGTCTGCCTTCGATTGGAACTATGGCTAAAAAACAAGGATGTAGTAAAGAAACAGTGATCAAGGCTTATCAATTATTAATTCATCAACATTTGATTTATGCCAAAGCACAAAGTGGCTATTATGTACTCGGTTCCCCTATCTTACCAATATCCAACACAAAAGAATTTTCACTAGAAACAGGGAATCCTGCAATCAAAGCAACATCTTTAGAAGATGCCAAACATTGCTTATCTTTAGCTATTGAAGAATATAGAGAATCTTCATTGAACCTGTCTTTACAAGGTGTTCAATCTTTACGCCAGACTTTAGCCGACTTCTTTTTTGACATGGGCATTTATACTCAAGAAAGTTCTATCTATCTGATTCAAGGTGTCACACAAATGTTATCTTTTTTATCGGCTATTGATTTTCCTAATCAGCATACATATATTCTGATTGAAGAACCAACATATAGTTATTATGTTCAATTTTTAAAATCTCAATCATTGCCTGTTTTGACAATTACCCGTGATGAAAATGGTATTGATTTAACTCAATTACAATATCTCTTTCAACATTATGACATTAAATTCTTTTATACCATTCCACGTAATCACAACCCTTTAGGAACAACTTATTCTACCTCTATGCGTCAAAAAATTGCGCAACTGGCTTTAAAGTATAACGTCTATATTATTGAAGATGATTACTTTGGGCATTGTTCATCAACATCACATTATTTACCACTCTATTATTATATGGAAGGACAAAACTGTATTTATCTAACAAGCTTTTCAAAAACAATTCCTTATTTACGTATTGGTGCTGCGATTATTCATAAAGACTTTAAAAACACATTTGAAAAATTGAGTCATCAATCCTACTATTATTCTTATCAATTACCATCATTAATTTCTCAAGCCACTTTAGAATCCTACATTAAAAGCTCACTTTATAAAAAACAAACTCAGCAACTACAAAATCATTTAAAAAAAGATTATCAGATTATCAAAAAAGTCACTCAAAACTGGGATTCACAACTGATTCAAGTGATTTCCAGCTATTCTGGTTACTATTTAACCATTCAATGTCTTGTTGATATCAATCTTGATTTATTTCAAACCAGACTCCAACAAAAACATATCAAAATTGCCCGTAATGAAAGATGTTTTTATGATCCTTCCCATTTTCATCCTTCGATTCGTTTAAGTCTAGCAAGAATTGATAGTCATGATTTAAAAGAAGCTTTACAAATCTTTTATCAAGTTTTTTTAGACATGTTATAAAAATTTCTTTTTCTTAAATAAAACAATCAATCCAATCACAACAATACAGCTTAATACAATCACAGCTGGATAACCGTATATACTTTTTAATTCAGGCATATTTTCAAAATTCATCCCATACCATCCTGCAATTAAAGTCAATGGCATAAAGATCGTTGTGACAACAGTAAAAAATTGCATTGTTTTATTCAGTTTATAGTCTTCTCTAGACTGATGAGCACTATGAGCCTGATTCAGGATTTCTCTTAACATTTCTACATTTTTTGATAAACGCTCAATACGACGTGTAAAGATTTCAAAATATCTTGAATCATCATCTTCAAAAATATGATGATGATTCATTTCTAAATCTTCACCTATCGTCATGAAGTTTTCATAATAATTTTGTAATAACAGCAATTCTTTATTTAACTGTCTTAACTGATTTGTAAAATGCATGGAATCTTCTTCTTGTGTTTCTAGTTCCTCAATTTCATTTTGAAGTTCTTCAAGATACTGATAATCAGCAGCGAGAAGATCACTTAAAAAATAATAAACAAGTCTTGTAATAGAAACTTCTTTTTGTAAAACATAATCACTGGATGATTGAAAAACCTGATTGATGTGATGATCTTCATCATCAATCACAACAACCAAAAATATATTTTTAAAGATAAATAACGCTAATGAATCTTTCTTTACAAAAATATCTCTTGCATTAATCAAATGAACCAAACCAAAATAATAATGATATGCTGGAATAATCATATTTTGATGAAATAATGAAGGATCTTCTAAACGTTGAATAGCAGCTTCATCAATGCCAAACTCCTGATAACAGGACTTGAGTTCTTCTAAATCCATCATCGCAATATAACGATGTTCCTCTTGAATATCATGAATATTAACAATTTCTTTTTGATGATCAACCTGATAAATCATAACTTTCCTCCTAACAAAAAAGAAATAGAGTTTCCCCTATTTCTTTGTATCAATTAAATCTAATAAATCTTGTACTGTTGTAATTTTCAACAGTTCATCATCTTGAAACTCAACACCAATTTCTTCTTCTAATTCAAAGACTAAATCAACCAAATCCAATGAATCAATACCTAAATCTTTAAAAGAAGATTCTTTTGTTAATTCCTGACCTTTTAATTTAGATGATAATCTCTCTTTTATTTTATCAAAATAATCCATTCCTTATTCACCTCATTTTCATTATAATCATATCTTTTAGAAAACACAATCTCTTTTCTTACATAAAAGCTTCTTTATGATTCAAAACATAATTCAGACTTAACATTTCTAAATCTTCTTTTAACTGCAAAAACTCCTGATCCAATAAATCAAACAACCATGAAATTTCACTATAATCCAAGTTTTTCAATTCTTCTATTCTTAATTGCTGATTTTCTGGGACAATCCCTTCATGAAAAATACCATTGCCTCTATCCAAAATCAAAGCAGTACGTTTGGCATTCATTTCTAGTAATGCTTCCACTGTTTCATTAGCATAATTTCCTGATGGCTCTTTGTAATAGGTTTCTATACCACCACTACCCATCATCAAAACAAAAGTCTGACAGAGATAGAAAACTCTTTCGATTCCATTCAATTCATTTAATAAATCTCCGTTTTCACACTTTTGAGAAATCACATTATATAAATCTATGACAATTTGACTATCATCTTCTCTAGATACAATCTCACTGGCCTGTAAAGTCAAATCATCTAATACATCTTCTACTGTTGGCATATTCACACCTCCTATCTTTATTTTATACTTTTTGAGTGAAAAAGTATATAATATCCCTTTATCTTTCCTATAAACATAAGCTATAATAAATGCATGGAAAAAGAAATCTTAAAAATATTAAAACAACACCAAAATGAATATATTTCTGGACAAGATATTTGTGAAAGTTTAAATGTGTCACGTATGACAATATCAACATGTATAAAAAAATTAAAAGAGAAAGGATATCATATTTTATCATCGACAAAAAAAGGATATTGTTTAACTGACGATAATGATGTGATCTTGATTGATCATATCAAAGCACAGATTCCTGATTTTTTTAAGAACATTGAGTATTTTGATGATATTGATTCAACCAATGATTATTTAAAAAGATCACCTCATCAACAGGGAGATATTGTCATTGCCCAATCACAGACAAAAGGAAAAGGAAGAAATGGAAAAAGCTTTCATTCCCCTCAACAAAAAGGGATTTATTTATCTTTTGTCTTAAAACCCGATCTGACCATTTATGATTCTTTAAAAATCACTGCATGCCTGGCTGTATCGCTAGTCAAAACGATTGAAAAAAATTATCCTGTTTACCCTCAAATCAAATGGGTTAATGATATTATGATTCAGGATGTAAAGGTTGCAGGTATTTTATGTGAAGCAAGTCTTGAAATGAATACAGCTCGTATTGAAAATATGATTGTCGGTATTGGTATCAATGTTCATTCTTATACAATGCCTAATGAACTACAAAATATTGCAGGCTGTATTGAAGACTTTTGTACAACAAAAGTTTCTCGTGATCAGCTCATTATAGATTTTTTTCATATTTTCTATCAAGATTACCAAAACTTACAGACATCTTCATTTCTTGATTTTTATCGTCAGCATTCTTATATTTTACATCAAAATATTACCGTCTATGAAAATAATCAGACCTATACAGCTTATGTTTTAGATATTCATGATGATGCATCATTAAAGATTCAAACTGAAAAAGGCATCAGTCAGCTTTGTTCTGGAGAAGTTTCTATACGAAAAAAAACATCGTCGTAACGATGTTTTTTTATGGCTTTAAATAAGTTTCAATATGTTCCTGATTCAAATCTTCTCCAATGACAATCACAATATCCTGTCCATCAGATATAGGTTGTAAAGAGATATGATCTTGAGTGGCATTCAATTCCATCCATTGTTGATTTTCAGATATAAATCCTTTGATACGAAAAACATGTCCACATGACAAATCATGAAAAATAGAATCAATAGCTTTCTTGAATTCTGTCTGATTCAAGCGATTATTCATAAAATATAATGATGTATATGCTTTTTGATAATCAATCTCATGTTTCATATAATCACTCAACACATAACTTTTATTCATAAAACTTTGGAAATCTTCGTCCGTCCATTGCATCCAATGTGTATCAAAATCCGTTTCTTGAAGCACTCTTTGACATTGTACATCATAAAGAGATTGTTGAATGAAATGAATTGTCTGCTTCACTTCTTCCAAACTGGCTTCCTGATAATGACTCAATAAAATACATCCTGCATGAGCAACTTGAGAAGCTAATAAAAAACGTGAAGTCTTTGATAAATGCTGTTCAATTTGAGCATTGACAACAGCAAAAACATTTCCTATTTCATACCAGTTTTCTAATGGCTCTTCATGTAAGACATCAAAGAATTCATCAACATCATATATACCAGATGGTTCAACCAAAAGATAATCATATTTTAACATGCCCTTTGAAATGAGTTTGGTCTTGAAACGTCTTTGATGCGTTTGGCGATCACAACCACCTGCAATCATTTCTAAATCACATTGTGTACCTAATGATTCCTGTAAAAGCATCATATCCACATTGACAGCGCCAAAGTCATTTTCAATGATACCCACTTTATATCCCTGCTTCACCAGATAACTGGCATAATGTTTAATAAATGTAGTCTTTCCTGAACCTAAAAAACCAGTAATTAAATCTACCTTTGTCAAATTACCATCTCCCTTCATTTATGGAATTATCTTTTATAAACATGTTCAAATGAGTGTCATAAAAAGAAGCTCATTAATTATTGATTCTATCTGTATTTAATCAGTTTAATAAACACCCCCATCAAAAATCATAATACCACTTTTCATGAATCTATTGAATTATAATCATACTTAAACATTGATAAGTTGAATAACTTGTCTATAACATCATATAGACTTGTGATTATATGGCATATTTTAACATATTTTTTAATATTCTACTACTTTCATGATCATGAAAAAAGAGGGAATGGACATGTTCCCTCTATACGTTTATTCATTTGTTCCCATACTCATCGTTTCAGGCAATGTACTTCCACCATCAATAACAAACTGTGAACCAGTGATATAACTTGACTCATCACTACCTAAAAATGCAAATAATTCTCCAACTTCTATTGGTTTGGCAAGTCTTCCCATTGGAACGCCTTTGGCAATATCAGCAATTGCACTTTCTGGATCATCTGGGTTTGATTCTACTGCCATCTTTTCAACCATTGGTGTTCTGGCATAACCAAGTTGTGAACAGTTCACACGAATATGACGACTGGCATATTCAACAGCTAGACATTTTGTTAAACCAACCAGAGCTGCTTTTGTCATGGCATAAGCTGCTTCTCCTGCATCAGCCACAATATCTCCAGTCACGGAAGAAGCAATCACAATACTTCCTTTCCCTTGTTTTAACATATAAGGAATGACTGCCTGACAGGTATTCCATACACCTTTGATATTGACATCAATATGAAAATCTCTCATTTCATCACTCATTTGTTCAAATGGTGCTAAGCGACAAACTCCAGCATTACAGCAGGCAATATTGACTTCACCAAAAACATCCACTGTTTTTTGCACAGCTTCTTTCATTTGTGCTTTATCAGCGACATTGCCTACATATGTAATAATATCAGCCTGATATTGATCACGTAGCTTTTGAGCTGTCTGTTCAACATCTTTCGATAAATCAATCATACAGATTTTAGCTCCATATTTCACATAGGCTTCTGCAATACCTTCACCCAATCCAGCAGCCGCTCCTGTAATGATTGCAACTTTTCCATCTAATTTTCCCATAAATTCATGTCTCCTTTATTATTATCTATATCTTTATTGTAATCCTTTTGAACATAACACTCAAACATTTCATGTCTGATTTATATTTTCTATATCCAGTCGCTTCATATATTGAAGCGGAACCTTTTTCACGAGCCAGATATAATTAGCTGAAAGATAAAAAATAATGCCATCCTGATACATTTGTTTCGCATCAATTTGATAGATAACAGGTTCTCCATGTCTTTTTCCTACTTTTATAGCTGTTTCAACATCAGTCGATAAATGAACATAAAGTCGCGATTTAGAAATCAAACCTTGCTGTTGAATAGAAGATACATACTTTTTAGCTGTTCCATGATATAAAATATCAGGTGGCACTGCATGTTTGAATTCAATATCAACAGGTATAGAATGACCCTGATTAGCGCGAATCAAAGTATGATCTTCATTAAAAGCATATCTTTGTTTTGAATCAGTGCGAACAATCTCTTCTAATATCTCTCGTTGAAATTGTGGATATCTTTTTTGAATACCTTTGATTAATTCATCTACATGTGCCCAGCCATGTTCATCTAAGGTTATCCCTGCCTGTTCAGGATGATGACGTAACAGTAATGCCATGTAACGACTTATAGGTGTCAATTTCATATTTACTTAAACCCTCCTGACTTTCTTTTTGAAATGCTGTTCATAAATATAGCGATATCTTGCTACATCTTTTTCAACATAACAGAATTTATTGATGATATCGTTTAAATTGAATTTTGATTTCAAATTTATTATACAAGAAAATCATATTTCTTAATAATATTTTCTATGAAGCATTGATAAATAATGATATGAATAAAGTCATTTGATGGGTGTATTTGAAAATTAATTTGAAATATGATAAAGTTTAGACATTCTTGATTAAAATCAGGAGAAGGGAGAAAAAATGGAAAAATTATTTAAATTGAAAGAAAATGGAACGACTGTTTCAACAGAAGTGATGGCTGGAATTACAACATTCTTTGCGATGGCTTATATTATTGCAGTCAATCCAAATACATTATCACAAGCTGGAATGGAATGGGGAGCTGTCTTCTTAGCTACAATTATTTCTGCAGTGGTTGGAACTTTAATTATGGGACTTGTAGCAAATGTTCCTTATGCTCAAGCACCTGGAATGGGATTGAATGCATTTTTCGTTTATACAGTATGTTTTCAATTACAATTCACATGGCAACAAGCCTTATCAATGGTTTTTATTTGTGGTTTGATTAATATTTTCATTACTGTTACAAAGATCAGAAAAATCATTATTAAGGCTATTCCACAATCTTTACAAAATGCTATTGGTGGTGGAATTGGTGTCTTTATTGCTTATTTAGGTTTCTTAAATGTTGGTTTTATTACATTTGATAGCGGTGTTCCTGCCATTGCTACATTAAATCAACCTGTTTTATGGATTTTCTTAATTGGATTGGTTTTAGCAGCTATTTTAACATTAAAAAATGTGAAAGGTGGTATTTTAATTGCGATTATTGTCACAACTATCTTAGGTATTCCTTTTGGTGTGACAACCACAACAGATACTGTTAGCTTTAGTGAAGCATTAAGTGCTTTACCTTCAACATTTGGTGTTATTTTTACATCTGAAGGTTTACCTTCATTATTTAGTGATCTGTCTCGTTTACCTTTAGTTTTAATTACTATTTTTGCATTTAGTATGTCAGACACTTTTGATACAATTGGTACATTTATTGGAACTGGTAGACGTAGTGGTATTTTCTCTGAAGAAGATGAAAAAGCATTAGAAACAAGTAGTAGATTCAGTTCTAAAATGGATAAAGCATTGTTTGCGGATGCAACTGCAACATCTATTGGAGCTATTTTTGGAACTTCAAATACAACAACTTATGTAGAAAGTGCTGCTGGTATTGGGGCTGGGGGTCGTACAGGGTTAACATCTGTTGTCACAGCCATCTGCTTTGCTTTAAGTGCCTTTTTAGCAACTTTTGTCAGTGCCATTCCTTCAGCTGCAACAGCACCAGCATTAATTATTGTTGGATGTATGATGGTTTCATCATTTGCTGAAATTGACTGGTCAAATTTAGAAGATGCGATTCCAGCTTTCTTTGCAGGTATCTTTATGGCTCTTTGTTATAGTATTTCTTATGGTATTGCCAGTGCCTTTATTTTCTATTGTTTAATTAAAATCTTTAAGAAACAAGCCAAAGATATTCACCCTATTATTGCTGGTGTTGCATTATTATTTATCTTAAACTTTGTCTTACTTGCGATTATTTAATACAAAAAATTCAGGAGTTGACTCATCAGAGCAACTCCTTTTTCATAGAAATATTTAGCTATTATATTTGAGACGAATATATTGAACAAGTTCTTCGTATTGATGTTTTAATAAAAACGGATTATCTAATAGTTGTTCTATAAGTTCTTTGGCTTCTAATTGAGAATGATTTTTGATAATCATGTCTACCTGTGCTTTATATTCATTGAGATCCTTAATAATATAATAAGAATGTGATAATCTTATTTTTTTCATGACCTCTTTGATAACACAGATATCTTCTAATGAATCCATAATCTTTTTCAAATCATCATATTGAATACATTCATAAATACCCATATCATATATATCAACAGTATCGTTTTCATCATCATGATAAAATTCTCTTGTCTGATCGTTTTCAACATAATATATTTTATTATTAATTTGTTCAACAACACTTTCAACATAGGCATTATATTTTTGCAAGGCATTTTGTATATCTTTTTGTGAAGCCTCCTGATTGATAAGCTTTTGATAAATGGAATAAGGAATTTCATGATATGTGATATGAGCATGAAGATAGTCATTATACCTTTTTTGTAGAGCATCTGGCTTTGATGTAAAAGAAAGTTTATAAAAATAATCATCGAGCTTTGGTAAGTGAGGCTCAACATCATCAATATTGCTGTAACCCAACCATAAAAGAACATTTGTTATTTTGGGGGTAAAAATTGCATCATGGTGTTTTAACAAACTTTTGTGATCAGCCAAGAAAAAGTCTTGAAAAATGCTAGATACAATACTTTTTAATGCAAAACCTTGCTTATCATAGACAAATGTGATAGGGCTCTTTTTTTGCATGAAATGCAACTCTAAATGATAAGAAAAATTCTGATTCAGAAACTGACAATATGCATCAATAATTTCTTTAACAAGCTTATGAGCCATATTTCTTATTTTATAAAGTTCATCATTTTTCATGACTTGTCTTAAATCACGTAAAGTATGAATATTTGCTCTTTTGAGGCAATTGTAACTACGGACACTTAATCCTAGTTCTTCAATAGGTGTATGAAGCAATTCATAAGGTATATTTTCATCAGATGACTGATAAACATAGCCTTTTGCTTTTAATAGAGTATACAATAATGAATCTGGATGTAATTGTTCTTTTAAAACAAGTTCTTTGATTTCATCTTCTATGATCTTTTTAAAATCCATGCAATGATGAATGTCTTGAAATTGAGAAAAGTTTTTATAATTTCCATAATCACGTGATGATGGATAAAATTGTAAAAATCGTAATGGATCCATATCTAAATATTGAGCTATTTGGCAGTAGTCGTGACATTCTTCTTGACCAATGCCGTAATAATACTGGTTATCAACAGTCGAACAGGATACAGTTTCTTTTTGTTGAGAAGTCAAATGAATATCTTCATGATTGTAAATGCTGACATAGGCATCATAACCATCCATAGCTGCTATTTCATATTTTTGATTTAAATATTCTTTAATATAATATCTCATAGTCTTTCTCCTACATAGCAAACAACGCTTTCAAATCTTCTGTTGATAATGAAGAAATATTTCCATCACTGTTTTCTACAAACATGTCTGCTAATTCTTTCTTCTTAGCCTGTAAGATTTGAATTTTTTCTTCAATACTCTCTTTCATAATCAATTGATGAACCATAACATTATGATGTTGTCCAATGCGATAAGCTCTATCCGTTGCCTGATTTTGTGCAGAAATGTTCCACCATGGATCATAGTGGATAACAGCCTGTGCCTTTGTTAGATTAAGTCCTGTTCCTCCTGCTTTTAAAGAAATCAAAAAGACATCAGCCTCACCCTCTTGAAAACGCTGTACAAGTTCTCGTCTTGTTTCCTTAGAAGTTCCACCAGTTAAGATAAAATAACGAATGCCATTTAATTTTAGTTCTTCTTCCATCAAATCGAAGACTTTTGTAAAAGATGAAAATAATAAGACTTGTTGATGGTTGGCTTTATAATTACAAATCAAATCCATACAAGCTTTCATCTTAGATGAACTTTGATAAATATTATCATATATCATTCTTGGTTCACAGCAGATTTGTCTCAGTTTTGTCAACATTGATAAAATCACAATCTTATCAACTTTTTCCATTTGAAATATTTCTTGAAGCTGAGTATTAATTTGAGCAAGATTGGCAAAATACAATTCACTTTCCTGTTGTGTAAAAGGAATCAATTGTGTTTTTTCTATCTTATCAGGCAATTCTAATAAGACATCTTTTTTGTTTCTTCTTAAAATAAATGGTGAAACCATTTTTTGAAGTTGTTGAATTTTCTTTTGATCTTGATTTTTGACAATATCTGTTTCAAATTTCTTTTGAAAATAATGGTAATTATATAAATACTGTGGCATTAAAAAATCAAAGACTGACCATAATTCAGCTAGTGAATTTTCTATAGGTGTTCCTGACAGTGCTAATTTATGCAGAGCATGGAGTTGTTTAACAGATGTTGCATTTTTTGTTTTCTGGTTTTTGATATATTGCGACTCATCAAGAATCACGTATTCGAACTCAATAGCATCATATAACTCTATATCACGACGCATATAATCATAAGAAGTGACATAAAGATGTTTACCACAAATCGCATGTATCATCGTTTTTCTTGTATTCGCATCCGATACAATGCATGTCACTGGTAAAGTTTGAGAAAACTTATGAACTTCATCTTCCCAGTTATAAATTAACGAAGAAGGACACACAACTAAGCTTGGTTTATCTGTTTCCAATTGATCCAACAAAGCAATCACCTGTAATGTTTTACCTAGCCCCATATCATCAGCCAATATCCCATTAAATCCCAATTCGTAAAGTGTTCGTAACCATTGATAGCCTTCTTTTTGATAATCTCTCAATAGTTGATTGTAGTATGGTGTTAAAGGATAAAGATGTTGTGTATGCTGATGGAATTGTTGAATAAGTTTTTGAAAGGATTCATCTCGTTCAATTTGTATATGTTGTAATTCTGTTGCATTATTATCCAATGCAAATACACGATTTTTATTTAAAGTCAGACTTCCATTTTGAATATCATTCGCATTGATATGATATTCATCCATAAATTTTGATAATTCTTCCAAATCAGGTGATTCAAGATAAAGAAGTTCACCACTTTTTAAACGATGAAATTTCTTTTTACGACGATATTTTGATAAAACTTCAGCAATTTCCATTTGTGGAATTTGAGTACTTTTCATATCTAAAGATATAAGATCATGGTCAACTTTAACACCTACCTGAATCTGATAATGAACTGGTCTTCCCATCTTCTTTAATGCTTCTGAAATATATATTTCACTGTATTGTTGGAGAAATTCAATACCTGTATGCATAAATTCATATGTTTTTTCATCATAACTATTAAAATAGGCACAACCATTCTTTTCATCAATTTGCTGACAATGTTCACGAAAATATGTTTCTACAATATCCTGTTGAACGGTTGTCATTAAATCATTTTGAAAAGCATGAATTCGATTTTGATTTTCATCTTCATAATAAATCTTAAAATAAATTTGTTCATTTTCATTCATATCACCATATATTTTAATGAAAGTATAAGATGACTGGATAAGTTCAAAATCACATTCTAAATCAAAAGAATTTTGCATAGGTGTCCATACATATTTATAAAAGTCATCAAAATCTTCTTCTTTAATAAAGATAGGTTCTTTAAGTAAATGAAGTAAAGCATCAAAAGATTTATCATTTAAATTTATCTGAAGACGTTGAATATTTGTCTGTGAATCAGATTTTGAAATAAAATAAATATAATGATTACCATGATAAAAGACATTTTCATCTGTGACACGAAGTATATAGTAATGATTGTCTTTGATTAATCGCACTTTGATAGCATAATCAATATTTTCAAAATGGCAATGATTTAAATCTAATTCTTTATAGACATCATAAAATTCATCAATAAATTCTGTATGAATATATAAATATCTTCCTATATTGAAATCTCTTCGAAAATCAAAGAAGTAGTTATCACGATAAATTTTATTCATTGTATTTTTAGCATTTTTAAGAAAATCAATCTGTTTTAATGCTTCATCTGTAAAAGATTCACGTGTATGAACAAATTGTAGAAATTTGCCATATTTGACCTGCTCCTCATTCTCTATATGTTCCAAGAATTCATCAATATTCTTAATAATGTATTTTTTCGTATTACCAATCTTATATTCTAAATATAAATCATCATCGTCATTATAAAAAGAAGGTGTTAATTGATATTTTTCATGAGAAATTGATGAGTTTACCTGATTATGATAATATTCTTTATTTTGTTGAATTAAATTATTTGTTTCTAAAGCTCTTAAAGCATAAGCACGCTGAAGTTGTTGTTGGCGATGTTCTTCTTGTCGCTTTTTTTCTTCTTCAATTTGAGAATTGGTATAGTGGTATGGAAAAGATGGAATCTCCAGTTGATTTAACTTCAATAAAACTGTACCAATATGAGCACATGGGCTCCCATCGCGGCACCAGATACATTCACAATTGTAATCAGTCAAACTATACTCCTCATCAAAGGAAAAAGAACATTGAAACTCTTCACTTCTAACTCTCACGACAGCATCAACATGATATCCATTTTCCACTTGTTCAAGATCAATGCTTAAAACATTGTCATAACGATCATAACTTTTAGCAATAGATATATTATTTGGATTAGAAAATAAAGTTAATAAATTAAAATCAGTTTTCATAGATGAATTCTCCTTATATGTGCACATTATATCATATTTTATCATAATAAAAAGAGCCATATCATGACTCTTTGAAAATGTTTTGATTACAGATTCACAATTTCCTGTTCCAGCTTACAATTGTGCTTTAACATATAACTGATGACTTCTAAATGATATTTCTCCTGTAATTTTTCTAATCGACGTCTATCATTTTGCGTTAAGGATTTACAATAAGCCTGATAGTGCTGTAATGTGGGAATATCCATGCCAAGCATCTCAAAAGGAATCTGTGTTTTTTCTTTTAAATGATAATAGATATAAAAGCCTCCTGCATCAATATCACCAAAATGATAAAACTTTAGATGGGGATAAAGCGCATATATTTTTGTCAGCAACGAACGTCTTAAAGCATTATGATAACCACCTAAGTAAATCACAAGTGTATTATCTAAAACAGTATCATAAAATGAAGTCAGATTTTCAATGGTCAAAACATTCTGATCTTGGATATCCAAGATATGTAATTGTTCTATATTTTCACTCATCAAAGAAAAGGGACTTTTTAAACGCCCTAAATCAATGACTTGACCATTGAGTTCAATGACCATGCGTCCCCTTAAATAGAGAAAACCAGGATTTTTCATAATATTGAAATATGCAAAAGCATCATCTTCATCCGCAAAACTTTCCGGACAGTAATCAAATAAAATATGTAATAAACGTGTTTTGATAACTTCTAAACGTTTAGAATCTTTTAAAATTGCTAAAGAAAACTTTCTTAATGAAATTTCATGACTTTGTAATGGCAAAGCTTTCAAAACTGTAAAAATATCCTTAATTTCCAAAATATCATCAAGATTCAAATAACGATAAACCGACTGAAATAAAGAAAGCTTTTTTAACATATCGATACGAAAAGTCTCCAACCATTCATATGAAAATGTTGTCTGTTCCAATAGCTGAATAACTGTCTTTCTTGTTTCTAAAGAAAAAGTTCGATTTGCATATTGATAGGCTTTTTCAATATAAAACAAAGAAAGCTCAATATCATCAATACCATCTAGATCCATTGATAAACTCACGATATGTAATTCTCTTAAATCATGAAGTGCTTCATCAATCAACAAACGTTCATGATAATAATCACTGTTATCATATTTAGGAAACAGTTTACGCACTGGTGTATGAATACGTAAATGTTTATCTGAGCCTTGTTTAGACAAAACACTGCGTTCATATTTATCTAATAAATGATTTAAAACCAATTTTCCATATTTATTCATGAATGATTTCCTCGACAAAAGAATGATCTCCAGATTTGATAATCGCTAAAGTGGTATCAACATAAGGCATAATTGTACTAGCCCTATCAGGTGGAACTGCAATAATAATCTGAACATTGAGTTCATTATAAAATTTCATCATAGATTGAATCCTTGTTTCATCCATATTATTAAATGCTTCATCAAATAAAACAACACATCCTGAATCTTCCTGATATCGTTGCTTAATAAGCTGTTCAAAGCTTGAAGCAATCACAACATAAAATGGTGTCTGTGTCTCTCCACCTGATTTTTCACGATTGACCTTAGAAAACTTTGTGAAATCACCATTTTCATGAGTTATCTTGATATCATAATCAAGATATTCACGATAGTCTGTATATTTTCTGAGTAACTTTTCTCCACTTTCATTATCATCTAATAAAGCCATTTGTTTAAACAGCTCATCCATAACATGACGATTTTCTTGTGATAACGTCGTAACAAATAAATTGTCGCTGTTATATTGCTGGTTTGTACTGATGATATCATAATATTGTCGATATTCTGGTCGACGACTTGGATTGACTTCAAATTCATAGTGATCTCCATTAAAGTTTTTATTTTTTAATCCTTTATTCAGTTCCTGAATGTCTTTTTTAGCCTGTTGAATCTTTTCGTAAAGCCTTGAAATAAATGATTCCTGGAAAGACATTTCACACTTCATGCGTGCCTGACGAACATCTTCCTGTCGCTTCACAATTTCGATATCTCTTAACTGATAATACATCGTTAAATAGGCATCAATGTTTTCAACACTTTCTTCATAACCCATTTTAGCTTCATGATTAAATGTACGCATATGATATTCCACATCTTTTTGATCTTTGACAACTTGTGCATTATCCTCATTGATTCGCGATTGAAGCTGATGATTGATTGTCTGATACTGATATCTGCCATAACGTTTTTGGTAACGTTGTTTGATTTTTTCAACTTCTGGATCAAGTGTTACAGGAAGTGGTGGTAAAGATGACAAAGTCTGTTCCAAAGATTCTAAAGACTTCTGGTTATTTTCCATGCTGACTGTTTCATAACTATATTGATTTTGTTTCTCTGTCAGCTGATTTTGAACTGTTTTCAATTCTTTTTGAAGATGTTCAAGCTGGAACATCAAAGTCATAATGGAATCATCTTCTTCAATCTCACTTAAGCGTGTTTTTAAATCCTGAATTTGTTTTTCAAGCAGACGATAATCATCAATAATATAGAAATTTCTAACAAGATCACTGATATGTGACTGTTCAATCCAATGGACAATTCTTGATGCATCCTGTTTTTGTTTTTCTATCTGTGTCATCTCTCGCTTTAAATCAGTTAATTTTTGATGAATGATCTGCTTTTGAATTTTCATGGCTTCCTGTCCTAGATATGGTTGTTGATAGATTTTAGGATTGATAGCTCTCACAGCATAATTTTGATAAACCATGCATGTCTTTGTGATTGCAATTGGATATTGTGTCAAATCTTCAACATGTTCAACACAATGAACCTTATTTAAAATCATATTGGCATAATTTTTGGCATAGCTATTATAACTTGTCACAAACTGTGCCAAGCTATTTTCTGCTGTTTGAGAATATTTCTGTAAAGGAATCACATTTACAATACCGACACCAAAAATATGATGTTCTGCTTTATATTGTTCATAAATTTGCATAGCTTTTTGAAAATAAACAGGTTCAATAATCAAATCAAAGCGCTGCGTATTGAGATAACCTTCAATAGCCTGACGCCATGATTCATCTGTTACTTCCAGATATTCACATAAAGGCTTAACTTCAACTTTTTGCTGAAAATATTCTTCCAGATTCACTGAAAGAACTTCGATTAATTCACTGACTTCTTTGCGATAATAAAAACGATTACGATTCAACAGTTCCATCTGTTTATTGAACTGCTGACTGGTTTCTCTAAGCTGTTTGAACTCATGATTATATTGAGCTATTTTTTGCATATTGACATTTCGTCTTTCATTTAAATCATTACGGATATCAAAAAGCTGTTCACTTAAATACTGACTATCATAATCTTGATTTTGAATACGTTCAACAAAAGTCTCTTTCATTCTTAAACGCTTTAACATTGTGATATCTTCCTGTAATTGTGATATATAGAACTGATAATCTTGAGATATCTGTTCAAAACGTCTTTGTTGCTGATGAAGATTTTCTTCTAGTTCTTTTTTTAAACGATAGCTTTCATTAGATTCAAGAGTACTTTCCAATTGAAAGACATCTTTTTGTAAACCATGCAACTGGTTTTGAATCAGAGATATCTGTTGTTTCATATCTTGAATCATTTTCTTATTTTTCGCGATACTCTGTACCAATTGTCCTTTTTGATAATTTAAGCTTTCTATATAAAACACATCTTTTACAAATTCATAATTTTTTAAATGTTTCATTGTTTTTTGATATTGCTGATATGTTTTTTCAATTTGTTCTAATAATTCCATACGTTTTTGTTGTTCTTTTAAGACATCACTTAAATGTCTATAAGCATGAATATTATTACGTAAATCATCAATTTTGACAGGATCTTCATTCAATAAAAAATCATAAATAAAATTATATACCTGATTAATAGGCTTAAATGCCAGGGCTCGAGGTATCAGTTCAAAATATTTTGAAGAGACACCTAAACTTTGTCTAAAAAGTGAAGGAACCTGACTCTTCTTATCTGCAAAATTGGCTTTAAGCTTGCGTTTTTGTAATTCTTTTCTAAATTCGTTACGATTATAGATATGTCGTTTATGAATAAACAAATCATCCTGTATATTTTGGTCTAAAACTTGAAAGAAGAGTTCCTTTTTAATATTGGCTTGACTTAATTCAAGGACGACGCCTATCAGTTGTGAACGTTTGGATGTTTCATCAAAATATTCTAAGACAATGTAAGAAACAACATCCCCAGTACGTAAAAATGGCTTACCTTCTCGTCCCAGTTTTCCACGCATATACCCTTCTATATTACGTTTTCCAGAATCATTGGCAGCACTGTTAAATTTGGCTTTCCCCGCAGTTAAAACATACTGAAGTGCATCCAATAATGTTGACTTACCTGTTCCATTTTCCCCTGTAATAACAACATTATTTTTGATTTCAATTGTTTCATTACTAAAAAGATGCCAATTAATAATCTTCATCTTCACGAGCTTCTTCACTTTTGTCACCACCTTGTCTGCTGTATTCTGCTAATCGATGATCAATATCTTCTATCTGTTGAACTGGCAAAACATAGAGTATTGTTGGATAAATAATAATGATAGATTGATCATCATCGCTTTGTCCTGTTGTGTCAATAATATGATAACGTCTTAAAATACGCAATATGTCTCTCATTTCACCTTTATTGATGCGTTTTTCAAAAAGTCCTGTGGCAAGCATAGCGTCATGAAGTTCTTCCATTGTCATTGTAATCTGATCTATTAATGAAACTTCCTGCATCTTCTGATAATAGAATCTTCTTAAAAGCAATAAAACAATGGATTCATTTTTCTTCAATGTATAACGATTATAATTTTGTAAATTATATAAATTAATGACTTTATCTACTTGATGATGTTCTACAACATAATCCATTAATGCAAAGTATTGAACATATAAATCTAATTCACTAACAATTTTATAATAGTCATCCTGATCTTTAGGACGACTGGCACAGATATAATTATAACTCAATAATTTATTACACAAACGTGAAAATTCTTCTTTTTTCGAATCACTTAAACGTACATAGTGATTATAAAATGTTGTGGCCTGCTGATATTTATTCATGTCATCTCTCCTTCACCAAAAAGTCCTGAAAACGATAATGATTGATTATCACTTCTTCATTTAAAGGTTCTACCTGATATTTGGTCTGATAGCTAAATCCATAAAGATAAATAAAGACAAAATAAATCAAATCATTTTGTGTATCTAATGGTAATTGCGAACCTTTAAAAGGCCCATCCTTTAATAATAGCATCACTTTTTCTTCAATTTTTTTATGAGAATAATTTTCTGATCTTTTGATTCTTTCTATAGATTCCATTTTTTTCTTTTCATCTAAAATGACAGTATCTTCGATTTGTGTTTTCATTGGTTTACTTATTTGACGAGGAACATATAAAGAATCACGATTAATCATCTGATTGATATAGATATTACCTAAATCATTAACATCATTTCCACTGGAAATAGATTTTATAATATTATTAATTTTTCCTTCAATATCATTTTGATTGTTTAATAAGAAAGTGATACGATGAATCGCTGATTCAATAAATTTATTATTCTTACTATCAATTTCCTGCATGATATCCTCAATATGTTCAAAAGATTGCATGATATATTCTTTCTGATTCATCAATAAATCATAAGCCTGATCATGTTCGATACCTTTTCTTTCCATAATATTATGAATAATCAAACTGACATAATCATGATTATCCATCACTTCCTGAATACGTGAAAGAATGCTCTGACGATATTTAGAAGGATTATCATAGGTTGTCAGATTGTAGTAGGCACGATCAATGATTTTTGTCTGATATTCCTGCAGTAAAGAATTTAATAATGCCTGCAAGTCATCTTTTATGCCATCATCTAATAGTTTTTGAATATATTTTTTGATATTGGAATTCAAATTTTTTAATTTATGAATTAAATCTTTGGTATTTTCATAAGCTGTTTCAAAAATCAAATCTCCTCGATGAATATCAAAGTTTTGAAATGATGTATATATATTATATATAAGTCCTGAATATTCTTCACTTTCTCTTACATCTTCTAAATGAAACAAACAATCCATAATCTGAATACTATAATCTTCAAAAGTGATAAACACTTCATAATTTTCCCCAACCTCTTCATGAATCCATCCACAATCCTTTAAACGCTTTAATACATACAAAGCCTTATCTCTAGAATTGTTTAAATTTTCTTCACTGTCAATCGTGGTAAGATGTGTTTCAAAGTAATCTTGAAATATCGTTAATAGCTGTTCCCTTGTACATGAAAAAGAAAGATCATTTTGAAATGACTGATAAGCTAAGTAAACACAATCTGACAATATACGCTTATTATCACCTATAAAAATATAGAAAAACTGACTTGGTATCACATCAAATAAATTATGCATAAATCTTCCCTTTCTCTCAATTATTCATATTATAGCATATAATGACATAAAAAACCGTTCTTTTCAAACGGTTTTATAAAACAAAATGTAGACATTATACTTGTTTTGCATATTTTAACATTTCAGTTTTAAAAGCATGTTTACGTGAATATCTTTTTATATAGTCTTTCACAAATGTTTCCATGCTTGTTATGTTTTTATTGAGATATAAAATTTCTGATAAAACAACAATTTCTTTTGCAACCTCATAATAGCTATGACGATGAGTTCCTCCTACAATAACTTCAGCTCTTTGTTCGATTTCATCTTTTAACCATTGGATACATTTCTTTTTGAATTCATCAGTCATCATGTATTTTTCTTTCCAGATATGAAATAACTGATAGAAATCTTCTCCTCTTACTTTTAAACTACGCTTTAAATCATCCATAACTGCATCATCAGCCACAAAATGCATCTTTTCTGGTTTCAGATACATGAGTAATAATGGTATAAGTATTCCTTTTAAATTTGATGACCATCCAAGATTATCTTGATCTTTTTCAGCTTTTTCAAGAATGTTTTCGTAGTCTCCTAAGAAAAATAAAAGAATCTCTTTTTGATCAGAAGATAAAGAAGCTTTTTCTTGTTCTAGGGTTGCAAATTCAAAACGAATAGTATAGTTTTTCTTCTGAAATTCAGTTTTTATAAAAGCGATATCACAATCTAATGTATATAATTGCAAACAATGATTAATCTGAGGATTGGATAAGAAAGATATTTTATATAACTCTATATCATCTGGACAGTATGGAATCAGTTTTTCAGCAATTTTTGAGCGTATCGTTAAACCTTCATCTAGCTGCTTGAAAGCCTGTGATGCGATCGTTTTAGCATGTTCTAATTGATGTAAAGAAAGCTCATAGTCAATAACATCTAGATATAAAGATGGATGTTTAGCTCCTATCTCGAAAGTCATTTTTGTTAATTGATTGATATCTCCATAAAGAAAGCATATATCTCTTAAAAGCTTTGCTGCATAGTCTCCTGGCGTATTTTCTAAAAATGATGTCCATCGATCATATTCATCATCACTCAGTGTTATCTCTTCTGGTCCAAAAGCCATTAAATCGCTGAGAACATATTCAACCTTACTCTGATTGAAATATGAATACATTTCAGATATATTTCGATGTAGCTGAAAAGCAGCATATAAATAATAAAGTGAATATTGTTCAAGGCTAACATCCATCAAGTTATTTTCAAATAACTCTGCAAAAGATAATTCATATATATCCCCATAATCATATACAGCTTCATATTCTAAATCTTGCAGCTTTTGAAGAATATTGAATCCCTGCTGATATTGACAATTATTGATATATAGAAAAGCATCTTGAATATAATCATTCAATTGATTTAAAAGATCACATTCTTTTGTATAATACGTTATATATTCTGAATCATAGCCATAATAATAATCATCCTCTTCTGTTGCAGGTATCGTTAATTCCCCATCACTCACATCCTTGATAAATTGTTGAAAGTCTTTTTCATGAAAATTGATGATTTGAGAATGTTCAAAATTTAAACTTTCTAACATTTTTTGACGTTGACTTTTATCAAGAACCCTGGCATATTGATAAATCCATTGATTCTTTTCTTCTTCACTCATTGTATTCAATCTTTGTTGAATCTGATTCATATAATCTTTATATTCCATAACAACCTCTTACTTTTTTAATGTATTTTCGTTAAAGATAAATGCTGGCCCATCATCAATACAAGCCTCAAGATCAATATATTGACTAATAAAACGGAAATAGCCATTTTTTCCAAGATCTTTTTCAAATCTATCCATGCTGACTAATATTCTAGACAAACATAGAAAAATATTTTTAAAAATATAATCAAACTGTGATTCATCTTTTAAATCAACAAACTTTGACAAATAATCATATAACTGTGGATTGATATAAGGATTACACATTTTCTCTAATCCGTCTGCTAAAGATAAAATGTCTTCAGTTGTATAATCTGTATAATCACTTGTATAATGATTCTTCAAATCTAATAAACGATTCATGACAATATGTATAATCTTCTTCGCTTCAAATGTATCAATCTTATACAGGGCATGTAATACTAATAAATGAGATTCAATCACAAAAAGCTCATCTTCCAATTCTTCAACATCAGATTTTAATTTTCCATATTCTCTTTGAATATGTCTTAAATTACGACGTTCTTCCTGAGCATCAAATTCATATTCACCTGGCACATGATAAATGGGTTCCAAGTTATCTAAAAACGCTTTCCATTTTTCATTATTAAATTCCTGTAAATGAAAATTTTCCTGGATATACATTTCCATATAAAAGGCAAGTAATTCTATAGCTCTTTCTTCACTCATTCCTTGATCTAACATTTTTTGATACATATTCATTGTATTTTCATCTAAATGATCTTGAACTTGATTTGTTATGATATCTATTGCTGCACTTCTTATATATTCTCTTTCTGACATAGTCGTTCTCCTTTTTTATGCTTTATATTTTTTATATTTATCTTGTAAGCTTTGTCTAGGTTCAATATTTAATTTTAAACCATACTCATAAGCTTCAATCCATTCTTTTTTGGAAAAGAATATCTCTGTTAACATCAAAACTTTATAAAGAGTCACTTCCTGATTACGTTCATAGCTGTTTTTAAAATAATATTGAAGAGCCTTTTCAAAGGAACCATAGTGAAAAATGAAAACAACATCATTCGTTTCATTCAGTAATGAAGTTGCTTCATAAAGTCTATCATCATAACGTTCTAATGAAGCAATAAACTTTTTCTGTGACTCAATAAATTTTTGACCATATTCTTTAACCATATCACGATATTCCAGTTTTTGAATATGAAAGTTTAAAACGCCGTATAACATTTCATGCAAACATTCACGACTCAAATAACAATGTGTTGCACCAGTAACCATCTCTCGTATTGTCTCTTCTGTGACTGGTAATTGCATCTGTCGTTTTATATATTCTTCATATAACTCTTCTTGAGCGATACCAACTGATGCAAAAGGATCATCATTTGAAAAAACATAAACACCACAGCCATAACTTAACACCTTATAAATTTCACGAATCAATATAACAACTTGTAAAAAATCAGGATGATCTGAGGGAACCTCAAATAAAATCTTTAAATATCTTTTGACTTTATAACGCCATTTAGGCCTTTCTTTTTTAGGCACAATACGATTAGGGGCTATATAAAAGCCATGATAAGCATCCTGTAAAAAATCTTGAATTTCAACAAATAAATCATTTAATGAAACTTCTTCTTGTTTAACTGTTTTTTTCTTACCTTCACCTTTCACAATACTTTCAATAACACTATCTAATTCTTCTTTTTTTGATTTTGGTAAAGCTTTGTAAACTTCTACAAAAGCATCATTAATCAGCTTTATGTCTTTATCTTTTAATAAATCTCTTAATTCTTTAACCTTCATTCTTTTCCTTCTTTCATCACTTTTTGTGTTTCTTGTAATAATTCATATACTAATTGCTGGTGTGAAATTCTCATCATATAATCTTGTTCTTTAACATTTGATAGTAAATTCATATTTCCATACCAGATCATTTCTTTATCAATTATAGCGTAATGTTCATATAAAGATGAAATAACAATCACATGAATAGCATTTTCTTTTAAATTTTGAATCAATATGTTCGTTTTTTCAACCATATTTTTTGGATAACTTTTAGAATCTAAAGTGAGAATTGTTATGGAAATATTTTCTTTTAACTTAGATTGAAACAATCTTAAATAATAATTAACACTCTTTTGACTTAAACCTGGACTTGAAATCACAATACTTTCATTAGCACATTCTATATCTTTATCGAATATTTTTTGATAATCAGAGTTATCATATATCATTTGAATTTCATCTTCACGGACATGTAATGTTGTACATATTTCATAGCCCATCTTTTTGTACGTTCTCATACGTTTATGATACATTTTTTCCAATGTTTTTATATGTGAATCAATATAATCATAAATAATAACATCTTTTTTTCCTTCAAAATCTCTATGCAATCTTCCTGAATATTGCTCAACATTACTTTCTACTGAAATAGGAACAGTTAAAAATAATGTATCTAGTCTTGGAAAATTGAAACCTTCTCCTACATATTGTGCTGTTGCTACTAAGATAACACTTTCTTGTTTGTTAATATTTTTGAGTTTTTCACGTATTTGTCTGTTGGTTTTATGACCTTTACCCCCAACCAACAGAAAAATATGGTCACTTCGTCCCTGTAATTGTTCATATAAATATTGAGCATGTTCCTTAAATTTTGTAATAATCAATGGTGTACGTTTATTTTGAAGTGCTTCTTTTATATCTGTAAGAATTTGATGATTTCTTTCTTGATCATGAATCAATTTTTGATACATTTCATTTATTGATATTTTTGTATTTTCTAAATCTATGAATCTCGTAAAACGTGGGAAGATATAATGATTGACATTTTGAAGTTGTAATCTTTGCTTGGTCGTAAACTGATATCGAATAGGTCCTAATTGCATAAAAGTTTTTTGTTCCAAACCATCTTCTCTTTTTGGAGTTGCAGTAAATCCATAAACATATTTAGCGCGAACTTCAGTGAGTACATCATAAAGTGTAGTCGATGCACTATGATGACATTCATCTACAATAATCATCCCATAGTTCCTAACCAAATCTTTGATTTCACCTTTTGTAATGAGTGAATTGACAATAGCAATATCAATAATACCAGTTACAGAATTATGATTACTATATAATTTCCCAATAACACTCTTTCTTGTTTTCTTTATCCCTGATGGAGTTGTGTATGTTGGTAATTTCTCATGAACACTTAAAAAGCGGTTAAGATCATCTTCCCAGTTATTCATAATCAAATTGGTATGAACGATAATGAGTGTATTCACTTTTCTTTGAGCTATCAAGTTTGTTCCAACAACAGTTTTGCCAAACGCAGTCGTTGCATGACAAATTCCTATATCATTTTCTAATAATGTTTCACATGCCTTTTGTTGATTATCATATAATTGACCTATAAAATCGACATCTATTTTCTTTTGCGAATTTCTAAGATCTTCTATATGATATGTAATTTGACTTTTTTCTAATTCATTTCGAAGAACTGATAAACATCCCCTAGGCAAACAAATCCAATAATCTATATCAATTGCGCATTCTATCCATGAATTCATCCCTCTAACAGATAATCCCATTGCTCTTCTCTTAAAAAATTCTTTATTTCTAAAAGCTGCTAAACGTCTTATTTGATTTTGAATTCTTGGCTTCAAACTTCTTGTATCAATATAAACCATATTTGCAAATTTGATGTCAACATGATGATTGACATCATCTTTATGAAAATGATTTTCTTTAATCCATGGTTGAGATATCGAATAATCATAATTCTCACTAAATATATCTTTATCTTTCCATAATTCAAGTTTCTCTTCTACAAATTCCAATGATAGTTTTTTAACTTTTTCAAGACATTCCCATTGATGGGGATAAACATTCCAATTTTCATCTACAAAAGCACTATTTTGTTTTTTCAAAGCCTGGCCCTGTAATGGTAAGGCAATTAAATTTCCTAACCCATCATCCGCCAAATGATCTTGTGCAGGAATCATACGATCATATGTTTGAAATGTTTTTAAATTAATAGATTGAGCACCTATATTTAATAGCGCTCTACCAAAACGTCTTGCTGTTATAGCAGGTAAGGGTTGATCAAAGAAAATCCAAAGATGAGCCCCTCTACCTGATCGTGATCTTTCCACAAGAATATCAATTTGATGTAATTGACAAATTTCTCTTAAAGCATTGACCTCTTCTTTCCAACTATTATCAACATTCTCACCATCTGTTCCGACTTCGTGATTATCAAAATCAAATACCAATAAGTTTGTAGTTTCATCTTCTAACATAGGATAAATACCTATGACGTCATTACCATTGATATCGTTTCCTTTAAGATGCTCCATAACAACTCTTTGATTTAACACTTTCCATTTTTTATTTGGACAATATTTACATTTTATTTTTTTATTTGTTTTTTTCAAACAGATTTCATTTTTCCAAAAGTTTTCACATTGAGGATAATATTCAACTCTCCCATCTTTATTAATATGTCTTTGACTATAAACATCTTTTCTCCCTTTAAAAAGTCGATAAAATATAATCGCATGTCTTGGGGTAATGACTTCACTATTAATGAAATGATTTTCCTTTTCTATTTGATGATAAACAATATGATGTTTATCTAAAAGCTTTTCTAAATATTCTATTCTTTTTTTGAGTTGCATATTTTCTTTTTCTAAGTCTTCAAATGTCGTCATTTTACCCATGATAATATCCTCATTATTTACTTTTTCTATCATATATTTTCTCATTAAAAGAAATAAAACACAATAAGTATTTTGTATATCGACTTCCATAATATTCAAAGAAAAGAATTTGTTTTGATAAAGTGGCATTTATGTTATACTTATAACAAGGAAGAAGGTGTAACAATGAAAAAGGCTTTACCTATTGGAGTCATGGATTATCATAAACTTATATCTGAAAATTATTATAATGTAGATAAAAGTTTAATGATTAAAGATTTTCTCGAAAGAAAAACGACTGTAACCTTAATTACACGACCAAGACGTTTTGGTAAAACTCTTAATATGTCTATGATGGCTGAGTTTTTTGATATAACCAAAAATTCAAAAGACATATTCAAAAATACAAAGATTATGCAGACAGAATATGCTTCATACATAAATCAATATCCAACCATCTTTATATCTTTTGCTAATGCTAAAGGTCATAAAGAACAACTTATTTTATCAATAAAAACAACTTTACAAGATATTTATGAAAAAAATGAACATGTATTTTCTAATATGTCTAAATTTGAAAAAAGTCGTTATAACAGAATTGTTGATGCTTTAATTCATGATAATAGCTTAAATACGATAAGCGAATCATTAGATTTTTTAATGAAAAGGATGGAAAAATATTACCATCAAAAAGTTATGGTTTTTATAGATGAATATGATACACCTTTTATCGAAGCACATGTAGGTGAATTTTATGATGATATCAAAAGCGGTTTAGCTTCATTACTTCATAATGCCTTAAAAACTTCTCCAAGTCTGCAATATGCTATGTTGACAGGCATACAAAGAGTCGCTAAAGAAAATATTTTTAGTGATTTAAATAATCCAGCTGTTTGCACTCTTACAGATCAGCATTATAGTCAATATTTCGGATTTACAGAAACAGAAACAAAAGCTATGCTAGAATATTATGGACTTTCATTGAATGATAAAGTCAAAGCCATGTATGATGGCTATCATATTGGAAACATGGAAATTTATAACCCCTGGTCTATTATTAATTATATCGACAATAAAGAATTAAGACCTTATTGGGTCAATACAAGCTCTAATAAAATGATTAAAGATGCGATGAAAGAATGTGATACATCTTTTAAGCAAGGATATGAAAAACTTATTGAAACAGGAAAACTTGAAACACTCGTACAAATGGAAACAAGTTTTTTTGAAGTAAGTAATACTCCTAATCTATGGGGGTTATTTGTTAATGCAGGATACTTAACAACAGAAAAAACAAATTCTTTGCAAATTGATAGATATATTTTACGTATTCCAAATCAAGAAGTGCAAAAAGAATTTCAGCAATTAACCTCTTATTATCTCAATATTTCTTCAACAGATCTATCCGGATTATGCGATGCATTATTGTTTGGTAATCAAATTGATTTTGAAAATTATTATACTCACATTTTATTGACATTACCATCTTATCATGATTTGCAAAATGAAAATAGCTATCATGTAATGTTTCTAGGAATGTGTGCATGGTTATCCCATGACTATGAAATCATCAGTAATAAAGAAGCCGGAAAAAGTCGTTGTGATATTATTCTAAAAGCAAAAAGTGCAATATCACCTTCTTATATATTGGAATTCAAATATTCAACAAACAAAGAAAAAATAGAACAGCTTTCTAATCAAGCTATTCAACAAATTCAAAAAAATCATTATGACGCCAATATGTCAGGCAAAGTTATTTATATTGGATTAGCCCATTGCGGCAAAGATGTTTTTATAACATGGAGAAACAAAGACAAGCAATAGTAACCAAATTTGCTTGTCTTTTATTCTTATTACCATAATTTATTTTTTGAATAATTAAGTCTACTCTTTCTATAATAATTATTCTTTTTTTAATTCAACTAATAAAAATACAGACAAGTTATTCATTTAATATCTATAATTTTTTATCAATTTTATAAAGTTTTATTTAAACAAATGATTGATAGCTTCAATATCTTTATGTGAAGTTTATTCTCTACCATTAAATTTTCCTATTAGTTTATCTTTAAATGTGTGAAGTCCTTTTATTATCCAAAGAACTTAATAAGATTTTTACAATGCCTTTCAACCAGATTTCCCATATTTTATATTGAAAAGGTGAAAATGATTGAAAGAGTACAACTTTCTCTATAAATTCTTAGTAAAATTGTTGTATAATAATTTTCAGGTGGTGAATATCATGTATAGAATATACTATAAAAATAAAGATGAACTTGAAGCTCAATTACTTGATTTTAAAATACTTTTTGCTTATCACTCGAACAAAATTGAAAATCAAAACACAGATTACCATGATACAAGAGATATATTTGAAAAAGGGAAAGTATCCAATTACACTGGAGATTTAAGGACACTTTTTGAAATTCAAAATCAAAAAGATTGTTATCATTTTTTGCTTGATAAAATTATTGACAAGGTACCCTTAAGTATTCCTCTTATCAAGAAGATTCATTATGAACTTTCAAAAGGAACATATGATTCATATCGTTATGATATGAATCATGAAAGACCAGGAGAATTCAAAAAACATGATTATATTACAGGTAAATATGAAGTAGGAAGTTATCCTGAAAATGTCGAAAGCGATCTTCAAGAACTGCTCGAAGAAATAAATGAGTATGAAGGAGAAGATGTTTTCACTGTGGCAAGTTACCTTCATGCCTGTTTTGAAAATATTCATCCATTTGCTGATGCAAATGGAAGAACTGGAAGAACAATCATGAATTATTATCTGCTTATTCATAATGTCAGCCCTATCATTATATATGAAGAAGATAGGAAAGAATACTATGATTGTCTTGAAAAATTTGATGTAGATTCCAAATTACAGCCACTCAAGAATTTTATTATCAAACAGCAGGAAAAGACATGGACACGACAACCAAAAAAGGCAATAAAACTAAATGATATAATGAATAACAATGAAATGAAATGATAATTAAGTCTAGAAGAAAATATAGATTATCTCAATTTTCATCTAGCTTGAATAGCCCATACAATATTGCATGGGCTGTTTCTTTTTTCAAATATTACCTATAATATTTTCATTAGAATAAATATGTTATCTTTAGATTAGAATATGTAAAAAAGATGAAACTCTCTCCGTCTAAAGATAAAGCTTCATCTAAATAAAAACTCAAAACATAAAATAAAAGTTCCCTATCATTGTTGAAACGTGGATTCAGCTAAAAGCCTACCATAAAACAATAAGGGAACTTATATCATGGAGCAGCACTAGCCTTAAAGGCTACAATAAGAAGACATCCATGACATTGTCATTATAAAGCTATATTTTATTTTCTTCAATAAGAATTATCATAAAATTCAAATCATTTGATTATTCTACAAACTCTATATTATGTTTATGACACCATTGAATAGCCAATTCTCTATGAGTTTCATATAAGAATTGTTGCCATGCAGTGTTCAATTGATTTTTATAGATGAAATTCTTAAAGCGACGAAACGCTCCTTTATCTTTTAATATCTTTTGAAGTTCTCTTTTCATATGCTGATCTTTTAATTGATTGGCGAACATTTCCATAATATGATATTCATGAATGTCATAATGATCTGGTAGTTGTATATAATCTGGTGAATTCAATACAATCATTTTTTTAGCAATATTCGTATCATCATCTATATTGATAAATTGTCCGTGAGATATTTGATAATACCAAGTTATATCCTGATCAGTCATTTCAATAGCTCTAATCACATCTTTTAACTTAACCTTAAATATTCTAATCTCTTCTATCATGGCTGGTCTATTAGGATATAACGATATCAGATGATTTGATAAATCAAAAGCTTTATCAAAATCATATTCACTGATTTTATGAATAAACTCAGCCATTTCATGATAGAAACTTCTTGATCCTGTATGTCTTAAACTATTCATCACATAGCGACTATAATATTGAATCATGTTGTCTAAACAATGTTCAAAAAGAATATCTTCATGTTTCTTCATACCAAATATATCATCATTTTTAGCTAAATATTGAAATAAAGCATCATACATTTTTTCTTGTATATAAATTTCACTTATATTGATTTGGTTCTTTTCTAAATCATGGATAATGTCTTTTTTCTTGTGTTCCCATATTTCTGGTAAATATGATTGTTGAAGTAACTGATAATATTGGATTTGTCCAGGATATTGATGATAAAGCAACTCAGTAGCAAGAGCAATGATTTGCTCATTTTGATTGGTTTGTTTATAAATATCAAGAAGTAATAAATAAATATCTTGATGAGGATGTTCTTGAAGTTGTTGGAGACATAAATCAATGGCTTTTTGATAGTCTTGATGATTCATATAAAGATTGATAGCTTCTTTAATAAATACTAAATTGTTTTTATTGGTGTCTATAACAGAAGATAATGATTCTCTTTGATAGTGATATAAAATATAAAGATATTTATCGTAGATTTCAGTTAAAATAGGATAAGAACTTATCTTTTGTTGATAGGATGATAAAAGATCATCTAGAGGTATGTTTTGTTGATGAAGTTTGTCAATAAGTTGATAAATCACAGATTGGTTATATTTTACACAGAGATCAAAATAAATACTTGTTTTTTCATTTTGAGATGCATAAGTATCTATTAGTTGAATCATCTGATGAAAGAAATCTTCCTGATAAGATTGTAAAGATGGAAATGTATGAAGAAGCTGATTGAGCGCTTCTTTAGCTAAATCTGGTATATATTGATCTTGATAAAAATGATGTAAGTTTTGAATTGATGTGTATATCTTTTCATAATCTTCACTAAGAGGTATTTGATTTGATGATATATATTGATAAATCATTTGATATATATGATTGACTCTTTGCATATCTTCTATAATATGGAAAAAGGTTTGATATGTTTCTGATGATTCAAGAGTTTGACCAATGATCTCCAGTAATTCTTCTTTTGATTTCTTTGATAAGGGTTCTAAAATTTCATGACCTTGGTACATATCACTGCAATTATCATCTTTTGTATCATAATCATAGCCATAGTCATCATAATCATCGTCATAATCCTCATAATCATAATCGTCATAATCATAAGATGAATGATCACCAAATAACTCTATAAGTAATGCAGCTTCATGTTTACATTTTTTACCTTTCATAGCATAAGGACAAGTACAACGCATATCAGTAATCTTCAGTTGATCAGAAACTTCTATTTCAACATCATACTCATGGTTGCCTAATACCTTTCCTTTATATACATTTCCCACTTTAACAACATTGTAAACACCACCACTATTGTAGATATCAACACCTCTATTATAAATATGTCTTGCAAAATAATTTTGAATATTCATTATTATTCCTCATTTCTTATTTCACTATATAATCATAAATATCTTGTCTTACAGGTTGATCTAAATGATATAAAATTTCACATACTGGAATTTGATCTGCCATATATTCTTGTTTGATATTTATAATATTTCCAATACCTAAATAATAAAATTCTTTAGAAGTTTTATCATCTTTATTCTTTCGAACAAAAATATGAATTATTGTTTGTCTTTGTTTAGCTTGAGTAAATATATCCATCCCTTTACTACCAAGTTTTAATTTACTCTTTGACATAGCAACTAATGTTTGTGGGTCTACAAAATGATCTGTATATTTAATTGTATCTGCAATATCTTCTTCCTTATCATAATTAATAAAGACTGGTAAAGTATTTGTATGTTGATCATATTTATATCCACCTATGTTTAAAGGGACAAGATTCTTTTCCCAATTAAGTAACTGACAAACATCCTCATATGTATATTTCTTATATAAACATAAATCTGTGTTTTGATAACGTTGACTATACTCTCGTTTATATAGATCTATACTATAATCAATGACTTCTAATACTTGTCTTTTAAATTCTTCATTATTTAATAGTGATTGAAAAACATGAGATATGTTCCAATCAGTATCCAAAATAGGAACATCTTTAAAAGCATCTTTAGATGATCCTGTTGCAAAATTTTGAGTTAATATGTTTTGTATTGTTGTATAACTCACTTCTGGCATTTGAATTTGATATTCATCTAACATTTGTTGTTTTAAATATTCATTAACATGTACTTTTCTTTCTATAGCAAGTTTAATGGCTTCTAATTCTTGAACACGTTTAGCTGAAGAAAGTTTTGATGAAATAAATTGTAAATACTTTTCTTCTAATGAAGAAAATTGAACATCATATTCTTTCTCATATTTCTTTAAAAACATATGATAAGAACCTAAACCCTTATTTTGAAATATCTTTTGGATATCAATAGCACCATATTTTTCAAAATCTTTAATATGAGGTATTCTGCCCAATTTAGCTTTTAATTGAACATAACTTTCTTTAATCAGTTTAACATCATTAAAATTTGCATGATCAATTGATTCAAAGATTCTTTTTTGAGATATTTCATCAAATTGAATTGTTGATACTCCAGGTATTAAGACATTTCTTTCAGTTATAAATTGTCTCAGTGTATCTTTATTTAAGTTTGTATTTCCACTTAAAGCTATAGGAATTAAAAAGTTTCTTTCATAATTCCCAATAAAATCAATAACAACAACATAATCTTTTTCATCATTTTTTCTTAATCCTCTCCCAAGTTGTTGTACAAAAATAATAGCTGATTGTGTTGGTCTAAGCATCACAACTTGATTTACTTTAGGAATATCAATTCCTTCATTAAAAATATCAACTGTAAAAATATAATCTAAGCCATCTTCATCATTAGATTCAAGGCGATCCATTGCTTCCTGTCTTTTTTCTTCATTATCATCACCAGTTAATGCAATAGTATTATAACCTCTTTGATTAAATAAATTGGACAATTCAATAGCTTCTTGTTTCCTACTTACAAAAATTAAACCATGAACCTTTTCACCTGAATATCCATATTCTTCAATTTTTTCAATAATATAATCAATACGTTTTTCATTAATTAAAAGATTAAAATCAGATTTATCATCTATACTAATACCATCAATATTTAAATCAGTGATACCATAATAATGGAAAGGACATAACAGATCATATTCCATTGCTTGTTGAAGTCTGATCTCATAAGCAATATTATAATGAAACATTTTATATATATCAAACTGATCATTTCTTTCTGGTGTAGCTGACATACCTAATAAAAATTGAGGATGAAAATAATGAACTAATTCTTGATATGTATAAGCTCCCGCTTTATGAACTTCATCAATAATAATATAATCAAATTCATCTTGTTTAAATAATTCTCTATTTTCTTTTTTATGAATAGTTTGAACTGTTGAAAACAAATAATCTTTATCCAATTCTTTAACATTGCCAGAAAAAATACCCATTGTTTTATCTTTAATAATTGTTTGAAATGTTTCCATAGCTTTCAAAGCAATACTTTTTCTATGAACAACAAATAACATTCTACGAGGTTTAACTTTTTGAACATCAAAAGCAGAAAGATATGTCTTACCGGTTCCTGTTGCTGAAATAAGCAAAGCCCTACCTTGATTTTGTTGTCTTAAGTGTTCTAATGAAGCTAAAGCTTGACGTTGCATATAATTGGGAACAATGTCTCTTTTAATATGTCGTATTGCGTGTTTTTCAGGTTTAACATAATTTTTTTGATATTCATTGATCCATTCATGAGTTAAAGGAATTGATCTTTGCCATTGATTTTCAAATTCATCTTGTATTTGTTTTATTGTATCATTTTGTTTATGTGATGATACATAAACATTCCATTCTTGATTTAATGATAAAGCAGACTGTGTTAAGTTTGAACTTCCTACTATTGCCCAATAATTTGAATTTTTTTGGAAGATATAACCTTTAGAATGAAAACCATGATGATCATCATATACTCGTACCTCTATGTTAGGATATTTTAATAAGTCTTTAAACATTTTAGGTTCATTAAATCCTAAATATGTACTTGTGATGATTCTTCCTTTTTTATTTTGAACTTTCAATTTATGTAAAGTTTCTCTAATAGAAGCCAATCCTGATAACGCTATAAAAGCAACAGAAATATCAAATGTATCACAATCTAATAATGCATTTTCAATATCTGTTATAACCTTTTTGTTTTGTTGTTGATCATTATAAATGAGTCTAGTTCTTTCTTGTAATAAAAGGTTATCCATTGTGAACCTTCTTTCTTATTTCCTCGATAACTTGTACATCAGCAGGAACCCATAATATATCTTCTTGAACAGGATGAATCCATTTTGCATCTAAATGTTCTAATAATGAAATATGTGAATCTTTCAAATGACATAAATAACAATCCATTTCCAATATAAAATCTGGATATTGATAATGAACATGACATACAAATGAATCAACTTCAATATTTGCTTCCATTTCTTCTTTTATTTCCCTTTTTAATGCTTCTTCAGGTGTTTCACCTTTTTCTATTTTTCCTCCAGGAAACTCATACATTCCTTTGAATTCTCCATATCCTCTTTTAGCAATTAATATCTGATCATCTCTTTTGATGATGGCAGCAACAACATTAACTATTTTCATAATTTCCTCCACAAACTTGACTATATAAGTATTGAAAGCAAAAATACTTTATACTTTTTTAAAACACGTATTTCAATTATATCATATCAATAATATTTAAAAAACTTTTTCAAATGAAAAAATCTAATAATAGTCCCCCTATTATTAGATCTTAAAAAATTACTTTTTAATTAAAACAATATTATAATTTTTCCCTTCAATATTCTTTTTATTAATCAACCTAACACGTTCTCTCACTGGCTCTGGATGTTCGTCGGCAATTAGAATAATTCTACCGATAGGTTTATTCAATAATAGTTGTTCATCCCACAACTTTTCAAAAAAGTAGAGATCATTAACTTTAGTTTTTATACATTCAAAATACAAATCATAACCCTCATGAGTGCAAACTTGACAATTACAAATAAATTTTTTTGTTTTAATAGCATCATAAATTATGTTTTCTTTATCAACAAAAGTCAAATTTACAACTTGATCAATAAATTTCATTTTTATATTTTGATTCATTTCTTTTTCATCATACAATAATGAAATTTGATCAGCAATCCAATGAAATAAAAATGCGGTTTTTGAATCAGATCTATTTAAACCAGTTTTTGTTGTACGTGTATTAGGTAGTCTTCCTCTTTTATCAGAAATTAAATTGACAACTATGAGATTACCATTATAAAATGGATGTGATTTTATACCCCAAATTTCTTCAAAGCCCAAAAATTCAAGCAATCTCCCGTTAAAACGTATTTCTACTCCTGAAGATCTCATATTTTTTAAATAATATTTCTTTGTTAGTGTATTTTTTGACATGATAATATGTTTCAAATCGATTTTGACTACTCCATTACCTAAATCAACCATTTGCGATTTATTCATTTTACACTTTTCGACAACTGGAAATATAGGTTTTACATCAGCTATACTATTATATTCTTTATCGTCATCAAAAGCCTTTATTGTTATTTTAATATTTTCTTGTTTAATGATATATGAATAATGAACACCTAAATCTTCATACAATAGATCCACTAAATCTTTAAATTGAGATGTTTGACTTCCAAATGGAATTCTTATTGTCTTAAAAATATCATATGAACATGTGAATTTAATAATTGTTCCTGTTTCACTACCCGTCAAGCAATTTCCTTTATGTATCTCAACATTCATACCTTTAAATGAATAAGGTGCTCTTACTACTTTATATTGCCCCTGTAAAGCATCTTTTATTGTTCTTGTCATTATTATCCAGCTCAAATTAAAAGGATCAACAAACGATAAACCATTATTCGAACCACTTCCATGTTCATTAAACAAAGATTCAAAAAATTTCATTCCTCCCAGAGTTAAAGCATTTTCAATGTCTATAATACCTTTTCCATGATCTTCGATTATAACTTCTACTTTATTTTTGCTCATTTTTTTGAATGTAATAATAATTTCACCATTTTTAATTTTATTTCTAATAAAATCCGAAATAGCATTATCCACAAACTCATGAATAACTTGAGAAAGATTTTCAAAATGATAGCCAAGAGTCTTCCATAAGTGATCTATATCAGGAATTAAGTTTAATTTTTTCATTTTCTTCCCCTTTCCAAAAGAAATATAACACAAAAACATTTAACAAATTCAAAATTTTTATTCTTTGTAAAAAATTTAAATTGTACATATTAATAATATAAAATTATTATTTTATCTTCATACTAGAATATCCAAAATCTATTTTCTTATATGCTTATAAAATAAAAAATCATCATAAGATGACTTTTCTCAAAATTCCATTTTCTAAATCATGAATATTATACAAAGTATTCAATACATCAAAGGTCTCCTTAAGATTATGTTTAGCACTTCGCCAACCATAACCATCAGTGACCCATATAAATGTTACTCCTTCAATCTTATCAATTTCTTGGGTGATATTTTTATAACTTCTTGCTGTTTCATTTAGCTTGCTTCCACCAGCTTTATAAAAATTCGTTTCAAAAACATAAATTTGATTCTCTGTTTTTACAACAAAATCAAACCTTTTAGTAACATCTCCAGCATTTGTAAGTAGTGATAAATCAATATTCCATTTCTTTTCAATATCTTTCGTGTACATTTCTTTATAATATTCAACATTCAGCGCTTGAATATATCTTTCTAATAAATTTTCCATCAAATGTCCACCACGATTTTTTCTTCCATTTGAATCTAATCCAACCTCTATACCTAAAACATAATCCACTAAATTATTAATAATATGATTAACTATTAACTCTTTTAATCCAGTTTCTTTTAAAAATTCAAGATACAGATCAATATCATTATGAGATAATTTTTTGTATTTATATAACATAAAATCATATTTAATATTTTTATAGTTTGTTTGCACTTCTATCTCATATTGTCTGACAGCCAACAATATAGGAATGCATTTTAATGTTTGAGGATATTTCTGACATATAGATCTAAATTCATCATCAAAATCTTTTGATCCTATTAATGAATTTAAAATATTTAATTCAACTTTAATATCATTTATATTTTCATATACCTTTTCAAAGTCAACATAATATTTATAATCAGATATTGAACTTCTTAAAGTTGATAGCCATTCCTCAAAGTTTCTCTCCATAATTAACATCCTCTATTCTCTTTAAACCTATTTCATAAAATTCCTTTTCTTTTTCTATTCCTATAAATCTTCTCTTTAACTTCTTACATACAACGCCAGTTGTAAAACTACCCGCCATAAAGTCACAGACAACGTCATTTTCATTTGTACTGGCTAAAATAATTTTTTCTAATAAATATTCAGGCTTCTGTGTTGGATGCTTTCCATATTTCTTTTCCTTTTGTGGTGTTAATGACCCTATAAACACATCCTTCATTTGTTTACCTTCATTCAATTCTTTCATCAGCTTATAATTAAAAGTATGCTTAGCTTTTTTAATATTCTTTTTAGCCCATAATATTGTTTCAGTTGAATGAGTAAAACAACGACATGCTAAATTTGGTGGTGGATTTGTTTTCATCCAAGTCACATTATTAATAATCTTAAATCCTAATTCTTCTAACAAATACCCAATAATATAAATATTGTGATATGTACCTGATATCCAAATTGTTCCTGTATCTTTTAATATCCTTTTTGCTTCAATTAACCATTTTCTATTAAATTCTACTTTTTCTTCAAAATTAAAATTTTCGTCCCATTTTCCTTTATTCACAGATACTTGTTTACCACCAGAACAAGATATCCCACCATTAGATAAAAAATAAGGTGGATCAAGAAATATCATATCTACTGATTTTTCTTCTAAATGAGGTAATACTTCAAAAGCATCTCCATTAATCAATTGAATATCATTATTTGAATCATAGTTAGTAATAATAACCTCTTCTCCTGTTCTATTTTTAGCATCCGAATTAATATTTCTTTTAACATTAACAACCTTAATATGAAAATCTTTATACAGTTCTCTTATAAGTTCTGTATTATGATTTGTAAGCATGCAATAAACACCTTTTTTAGATAACTCTTTATAAAGATTAGCTAATCTAATATGTTCTTCTTTTGTGAATCCTTCTTTAGTATATGATTCAAAAGATGTATCATTTAAAAGATCATATGGACTATCAAAGAATACAAAATCCCCTTTTTCACAATTTCTACAAACATTTTCAAAATCAGTACACAAAATATCTACATTTTGTAAATATTCTGATATTTGATCTATATCTTCTTTTTTATAAGAATTACCCGATTTTTTATTATTAAATGGTACATTAAACAAACCTTTAGAATTAACTCTATATAATCCATTAAAACAATGCTTATTCAAATAAATAAACATTGCTGCTAAAGAAATGTTTTTCTGTTGATTCATTATCATTTCGTTATATAAATCTCTTGTATGATAATAAAATTCCTTGGGACTCTTTTCATGTTCTAAATCTAAATTATCCAACTCTTTTAAAAGTTCATCTTTTTGATTTTTTATGCATTCATATGTAAAAATAAGTTCTTGATTTATATCATTAATGGTTGCATTGTTAAACGCAAAATTTAAAAGTACTGCTCCACCACCAACAAAAGGTTCATAATAACGATTAATATTTTCAGGTAACATTTTTTCTATTTCATTTAATAGCTGTGTTTTTCCACCAGCCCATTTTACAAAAGGTTTCATATTCACTCCTTTTCCCTTAGTAATGAACTAAGAGATCTTTTTTTATCAAGACTATTTTAACAGTTTTCAAATAAATATTCTATCATTTTGTTATCTTAATATTTGGAGGTAGCAAAATGATAAGAAAAAAGAAATATAAGTTTAATAATATTTTAGATGAATGGTTAAAAATCCAAAAATATCATGTTAAGGAATCAACATATGCGACTTATTATAGTCATATAAATAATCATATCAAGCCTTATTTTCAATCATATTATTTGAAAGATATAAATCAGGATATGATTCAAGTATTTGTTGTTGAAAAGCTAAACAATGGGCGAATTAAGGATTTAAGTGGTTTATCAATAAAGACAGTCAAAGAATTAGTGAATGTTATAAAACTTTGCTTAAAATATTGTATGGAAAAAGGATATATTGATAACTTAAATTTAAATATTAAATATCCTTATAGAATTAAGAAAATGAATATACTTGATCAAAATGAATATCGTATTTTGGTAGACTATCTTAAAAATAATCCTAATCATTTTCATATAGGAATTTTATTCATATTATGTACAGGTGTAAGAATTGGTGAAATATGTGCTTTGAAAAACAATGATATTGACTTAGTAAATAAAGAAATTCATATTGATAAAACACTTCAAAGAATAGCTGATATTGAAAATAAAAAAACGAAAATTATTATTAGTTCTACAAAAACAAAAAAATCAGCAAGGGTTATACCAATTCCTGATGTATTAATTCCTTATTTAATTATTGATGTTAGTGATAATTATTTTTTAACGCAATCATCAAAATATTACGAACCAAGAAGATTTAGATATAAATTTAAATCTTTGTTAAAAACATTAGATATAAGTGATGTAACAGTGCACTCGTTAAGACATTATTTTGCAACTCAATGTATTGAACTAGGTTTTGATTACAATTGTTTAAGTGAAATATTAGGGCATGCATCACCATCAACAACAATGAATTTATATGTTCATTGTCAAAATAAATACAAACAAGATTGTATGAACAGAATACATATTTAGTCCAAATCCGTTTTCAACGGATTTTTTCTTTTAGTTCATTACTAAGGGATCTTTTCGTTGACTTCAATATTTGTTTCAATATCACATTCTTCAGGATAAAGCACTAGTTCTCCTGAACTATATTTTGATTGTATTAACTGTTTTGCCTGTTCTTCATTTTCAGCTTCAATATTAATACTTTTCCTCATTATTTCTTGAATTGTTATTGTATATTCTTTCATTTCATCACCATGATTATCATTGATCAATTTCATTACTTAGTCAAGATAATTCAATATTATTTTAAACGTTTATATTTACCCGAAGACATAAATTCAATATAACTTTTATCTCTTAGTTTTTGTAAATTTTGTCGAATTTTTGATTCAATATGTTTGTTATTAGGATATAACTTTTGTAATCGTTCTTTATAATTATATATATCTGATAATTCAAATTCACAACCAGGTATATTTCTTATAATATCCCAGATTTCTTTTTCAAATGAATTTAAATCTTGATACGAATTATTTTTATTAGAGATATATATCAGTGTAGACTCTTCTACGTTTAAATTATTTATAAAATCATTACTTTTTTTAGCATTATAAAAATCATACTTTTTTTGATTAAAGAAAAGATTACCAATAATTTTATCTTTAATTATAGAAAACCTATTATTTAAAAAAGAAAAGTATTCTTTCTTTAAATCACTAAAATCTAAGTACTCTCTATTCGTCCATTCTAAGTCTTTTTTCGTCGTAAAAGAAAAACGTGCTTCAATCTCATTTATTGAAATATCCTTTTCTTTTAATTTTTTCAGATAATTATCGTCTTCATACAAAGTTTTATCTTTCTTCTTTCTGTTAACTTCCTCTCTCAGCAAACAAATATTAGCAAATGAACTAATTGGCAATCCATTTTGCTGTTCACCTGTTGTTATGTTTTTTATTAGCATTTTTAACTTTCCTTTTGGAACAAGATGTTCTATATCATAAGTAATATCATCATTTTGTTCAAATGCTGAAAAAGAATGACTATAAATAACACTTAGTAATAACTTATCAGCAGATTTAGGATTAGCTACTTTTCTATATTCCTTTCGTGAATTAATTTCATCAAACCAATGATCAAGTTCATTATTCATCTTTTCTGAAGTTATGACTTCAGTGTAATAATTTTTATCTAAAGCTACAATATTCAAATTATGATCACCACTGCCTCTCCAATTATCGTTTAAAATATCTATTAAATATTTTTTAAAAGCATTTTCTTTGAATTCTTTTCGGTAGGTTGTATAATCTTTATTCGAATCTTCTAATTTAATACTTCTACCAACTATCTCATTTGTTTTATCATCATATACATATGTAGCATAACGACAGTTAAAATAGTTAGCTATTACAGAACATATTTGAAATTCAGAATGATAAATGGATTTTGAATCATTGCGTTTATTTAATTTAAATTCTAGATAAGGTTTAAATGATTTATATACATTTTCTATTGAACTTATAATATTTATTAGAAATTTATTAAATTCATCATCAGAAGGAAAAAGAGTTTGTATAATTTTTGGGAGATTCGCTAATTTACTGTTTTTATTCCCGACACAAGCATTAACTAGATTAAAACCGCAACTCTCAATATCCTCGTCCTTTTTTGATGGAGAAAACAAATAAGGATAATGATGAGAAATAAGTTTTCCAAATCCAAACAATATCTGAAAAAAATTTAATTTTCTTGTATCATGAATATTTTGAATATCATATCCTTCAATAGAAAAATTATTATTGATAATATTTTTATAAAAACTATCAACATATGGAATTATTTCTGATAATTCCGGTTTTATAATTTTATACTCATATAATGTCCAAGTTGCGGATAATATTTGATATTTTGATAATGGAGTCCCCCTAGAATTAATTCTATTAAAAACTTCAGGCAAATTATCTGGATCGCCCTCATAAACAATTGCAGGTATTTCTATATCGATTAATTCTTCACACTCACTTCTAAATATATTAAATTCTTTCTTTAATATTTTAGCTATTTCAAGAATTGTATCTGAATTACATGAAAAATGTTCCTTTGTTAAATATTCAGCACATTCTATATCACTTAGATTTTTAACATCTTCTAGAGTTTTGCTACTCTTAATAACCCAATCATGTATATATTTATTTAAATTCTGTTTTATCAATTCTTTGTTTCCAGTGACATTAAGCACATCATATATACCTTCCAATATTTGGGAAGATATTTTATATTGCTTAAAATATTTTCCTGGATAATAAATATATTCGTATATTGTAGATACTCTTTGTAATCCGTCAATCAATTGATAATCATTATCAGTTTTCTTATACAATAAAATCGATCCAAACGGATATCCACTTTTAATAGAGTCCATCAGTTTTTCTTTTTGGCTTTCTTTCCATACTTGTCCTCTTTGATACTGTGGAACTTTGATAATACCCTCTTTAATTTCTTTTGCTATTTCTATTGCCTTATAATCTTTGCTTATCCAATTCTTTGACATTTAACAAACACCTCTTTACATAATTAGATCATATTTGATGATCTTCGTAAAGATCTTTTAAATATCTTGGATAAATTCACTATATAAACATAAACTAATAAAAATGCTAACTTTGTAGTCAGCACTAATATAAAGAGATTTTTTTATTATTTATAAATATTAATATCATACAAGTTCACCATCAAAATAATCAACATCTAATTGTTTGATTTCATATGTTTTTACAACACTGACTCCTAAGTTATATTTAATCATCAAATCAGTTAACATTTTTCCATCAACCAAAATTAATTTCACTTGAAGTTGTTTTTGAGCATAGTCAATAGCTTCTCTTGTAAATGTTGATGTCGTGATAAATAAGCCTTTTGTACCACCTTGACCAGCAACTGCACCATAAAATTTTTGAATTTCTGGTCTTCCTATAGCACTTCTATTCCATCTCTTTGCCTGAACATAGATATTACTAAATCCAAACTTATCTTCTTTGATGATTCCATCTATACCTTCATCTCCACAATAATCTGTCGAAATAATAGATTCCTCATCATATGCATATCCCATCTTATCTAACAAATCTAAGACAAGTTTTTCAAAAAAGATAGGTTCTTTGGAAAGAATCATATCTAATAATTCATCACTTAATCGAGAAGAAATCATTTTAATAGACTGATCAATATTTTCTAAAGGTGTAGGTTTTTTGTTTTCATCTTTTTTATCATCATTTTCATTATGACGATTCACAAAATCTCTAACACCTTCATATTGCATTAAAAACTCATCATCTATATGAACTTGTGATGCCAATACTTTTTCTCCCTGAGGTGTAATCTGATAAACACCTCTTTCAACAGATCTAACTAACCCTGCTTTTGTGAGATAAGTTTTTGTCCATCCTATACGTTGATAAATAATTGTTTTATTACTATTTTCAAGTGTTTGTCTTCTTTCTTCTTCAGATAAATTGAGTACATCTGAAACTTCTTGAACAATATCACGTACTCTTAATTTCTGATGCTTGTTCAATACATTCAAGACTTCATTATACATTTCATTATACTGTGGTATCATATTAATCCTCCTTGTACTTTTCATCACAAAATATTATAACATATAGTTCTTCTATTATTATCAACTTTCAGCAACTTTTCTTATATAAAAAGAAACCATAAAAATGATTTCTCTACTCATTATTTTTCATAATGTTTTTTCGCGATTTCTTTTAATTCTTCAGAAGTCATTGTTTTTGTTTCTTGTCCTGTACATAATGCTTCAAAATTATGATAAATATGTTTGCTTATAATTTCTTGTGCAGGTTTCGCAATCAATGCTCCTAGTGCTTTCGCAATAAAATGAACACCTGTATTAATTTGAACTTCAATATCCAACTGTACTTCCTGATCGTCTAATGGTATAAGTGTCAAATAAATAAAATCATGTTCATGCTTTTTTTGACTTGTACCTTCTATAACGACCTTCTTTTCTGCTTCATCGAAAGATGCTGTATAAACTGTGACAGAGCCAGATTCCTCATTATGTGCTTCCCACTGTGTATCGAAGATAACTTTTACAGTACTTCCTAGCTCAACATCTAATTGACTTGTTTTATGTAAGGCTTCCCAGGCAACATCCATTGAAAAATGGAACTTCTTTGAACTACTTAACTTCATAATATTCCTCTCTTTGCTATTATTTAGCATAAAGGAAAAACCGAGATATCAAAATCATTTCTTGATTTTCTATCTAATCTATTTTTTTAAGATTCAATGCTTCAATAAACAATGTGACACCATCAACCAATAAGTAAAAAGCAATGATGTAATTAATTGCTAAAGCAGCAGTCACTGGCAAAATAAAGAAAATAATGGCAACAATAATCATGACAATACCACTAAATTTATATGGTTTTGTATCCATAATTCTAAAATATTTTAACCTTTGTGCAAAAGCAATCTTTTCTGCACCATAAAACAATAAAATGAATGCAAGTATATATGTTAATGTCACTGCTGTTAACATAGACGGCATTATCATAATGAGTATACCAAATAAAATATGAATCATGCCATAAACAACATCAAATGGATTTTTAAAAAAACTGATACTCAAATGATAATTGATAAGAGAATATATTCCATATCCAATCATCACAATACCTGCTATAATCTTGATAATATCATATATCTGAGAAGGGAAAAATAAACAGACAATACCAGCTAAAATCATGAGAATACTTAGCACAATATAAATAGTTTTCCATTTTTTTATTTTCTCATTCCAGTTATATTTAAATTCATCTATAAAATCAAAATCCCACATCATATAAATAACCTCCTTACAATTATTATTCTAATCCCTCATTGTGAAGATTAAATAAACAATTTTAAGGTTTTGTCTATGAAAGTATTATTTTATCTTATAAATGCTATGATCTGCGTCTTCAAAGGTATCATAATAACTTTGTAAGACTTTCTTAAAATGAGCATCTCTTTGATGACATCTTCTGATTTCATCCTTTAAAATGACATTGACATCATACATTTCTAACATGCCTTCTATGTTATGAACGTTTCTCTTTTTCGCATATTCTACAAGTGATTCTATGATCCCTAAGACTTTTTCCTGATACTGTTTTTTAGGAACATTATCAAGATCATCTATTCTATTCATAATGAAATAAGGATCACATAGTGTTTCAACATCATAGTTCTTTTCAATAATTTTACGAATCAACCATGTTAAAGCATCAGAACTTAAAAATCCTTTTTTATTTTCCAAACGATCCCATAGTTCTAAATCTCTTTCATAAAAATAATCATCTACATCTTTACTATTATAGTATTCCTGATACTTATCAAGAATCTCCTGTTCACTTAAAATAATCCCATGTTTCGATAGTTCAAGTATTAAATCATCAATAGAAATATTTTCATAATAAGTCATTGTTTCCTTTAAACTTTCAAAAGCTTTTTGTATTTTTAACAACATTTCTAATTGTTTATTTGATTTCTTCATAGTTTACCCCATTCCTTCAGTTATTGATATATTATAACAAAATTTTGATTAAATCATATCACCTTTAAAGAAATAAATCGTTTTATTATTCATTCTACACTTTTATTTGAAAACTATTTTTCCATCTTTTATAATTTATATATAAAAATAAGAGGTGATAAAATCATGATTATCTTTTTAACAAGTAGTCCTACTGGTCCATTAGATGGTAGTAGAAAAGTAGACGGTTTAGATAAGAAAAATCATTTTGTTGATGAATTAAAAAAATATTGGAAAAACAATAGTCGTTGTTGCATGATTGCAGCAAATCCAGATGCTTATAAACAAAATGATGACATGTGTGATTTCTTTAGAGAAACTTTTTTGAAAGAACATTTTTCTATTCAATGTTTTGATCTGATTGATAGAAGATATAGTGACTTTACAAAAGATGAGCTTCAAAAATATGATGTTATATTATTAGGTGGCGGTCATGTTCCTACTCAAAATCAATTTTTTAAAGATATTCAACTGCGAGAAAAAATCAAAGATTTTGATGGAATTATCATTGGTATTAGTGCTGGTAGTATGAATAGTGCAGATATTGTTTATTGTCAGCCTGAAGAAGATGGCGAAGCTATAAATCCAGAGTTTCAAAGATGGATAAGTGGTTTAAATCTTACAAAAACGAATATCATCCCTCATTATCAAATGGTTAAAGATAGATACTTAGATGGTATGAGATTATATGAAGATATCACTTATAAAGATAGCATTGATCATCCATTCATCGTATTGGTTGATGGAAGTTATTTACTCATTGATAAACACGAAACAATATATGGTGAAAGCTATCTCATTGTTGATGAACATATTCAACTTATATGTCATGAAGATGAAACAAAACGTATAGATGAAATAGAGTTATAGCAATTATGATATAACTTTATTTTTATAAAAATACAATAATTATACGTTTAAAGTACGTTTAAAGTGATTGAAATATTTTAATTGATTTTAATACAAACTATCAATATTCGTGTATAATAGACAATGGACAACTTATGGGAGGATTATAGACATGATATTAGAACAAATTCATCCAGATATACTGGAAATGGCAAAAGAATCAGATAGTATCTTAAGTGATATTTATAAAAAAATAGATGAAATAGCTTTAACAAACTCTAATCGTATTTTATCAGCATTTATAGAAAATAGAGTTTCTTATTCTGATTTTGCAGATATTAACGGATATGGAAATTATGATGAAGGAAGAGATAAATTAGAAAAAATCTTTGCGACTGTTCTTGGATGTAAAGATGCTTTAGTTCGTCCTCAAATTATGAGTGGAACAAATGCATTATATTTAACGCTTTCTGCTTTATTAAAACATGGCGATACAATGATTTCTTTATCTGGAGCTCCTTATGACTCTTTACAAGAAATGATTGGTTTGAGTGGAAATTCTACACAATCATTAAAAGCTAATGGTGTCAAATATGAACAGATTGAATTACTCAATGATGATTTTGATAATGAGAAAATTGTAGAGAGATTAAAACAGAATAATGTCAAACTTGTTGAAATTCAAAGATCTAGAGGATATTCACATCGTCAATCTCTTTCTATTTCAAAGATTGAACGTATAATTTCAAAGATTCGTGAAGTAAATAAAGATGTTATTATTATGATTGATAACTGCTATGGTGAGTTAGTAGAAGACAAAGAACCTGGTCATGTAGGAGCTGATGTGGTTGTAGGATCTTTAATGAAAAACCTCGGTGGTGGAATTGCACCTACTGGTGGATATATAGCAGGAAATCAGGAACTTATTCATATGGTTGCTGAACGTTTGACTGCTCCTGGTATTGGAAAAGATTTAGGTGCTAATTTCAACTTAAACAATACTTTCTTTAAAGGTTTATTTATGGCTCCTAATGCTGTCAAAAACGCTTTAAAAACAGCTGTATTTTCTGCGTATATGTTAGAAAAATTAGGATATTCTAATGTATCTCCTCGTTATGATGAGCCACGCACAGATATCATTCAAACTTTAGAACTCAAAACAAGAGATAATTTAGTGAACTTTACACAAGGGATTCAACAGACAAGCCCTATTGATTCATTTGTTCAAGTTTTACCTGCCCCTATGCCAGGTTATCCTTTTGATGAAGTCATGGCAGCAGGTAGCTTTACACAAGGAAGCACCATTGAATTAAGTGCTGATGCCCCTGTTATTGAACCTTATACACTTTACATACAAGGTGGATTAACATTTGAATATGGAAAATTGTCTATTTTACTAGCGTTATCAAATATGAAAGGGAAGTTGGATTAACAACTTCCCTTTTGTCCACCATCAATACGTATAACAGTATTATTAATAAAATTAGCTTCATCGCTTATTAAGAATTTCACTAAATAAGCCACTTCTTGAGGATCACCATATCGATTGACCATAATTTTTTCAACTTCTTCTTTTAAAAACTCTTCATCATATCCGTCCAACTCATTTTCTGTTCCTATAAAACCTGGAGCAATACAATTGACATTGACATATGGAGCAAACTCAAAAGCAAGATTATGTGTCATGGAAATTAATGCTGCTTTAGAAGCATCATAATCTATACACATAGGATAATATGTATTGATACCATTAGTTGAAGAAATATTAATAATTCTGCCATATTCCTGATCTAACATATGTCGATAAACACGTTTACTGCAATTAAATGCACCTACAACATTGACATCTAAAGTCTTTCTAAATTCTTCAGCATTTTTCAAATGAAAAAGGTTAGATAAATCAACAGCAGCATTATTAACTAAAATATCAACACCACCTAGTTCTAATTCAATAGAAGATATCATCTGATCAACTTCATCTTCCTTAGAAACATCACATTGGATAGCCATACATCGTACACCATAATTGTCTATAATCATATCTTTTAATGCATGAGCTTCTTTTTTGGATGTGAGATAATTAATCACAATATCATAACCTTGTTTTCCAAGTTCCAAAGCAGTGGCTTTTCCAATGCCTTGTGCTCCACCGGTAATTAATACAACTTTATTCATCTTTGAAAAAAAGAGCTTGATTAAGCTCTTCCTGCATACTTACCATCTGCTGTAAAGACAACAATTTTTTCTCCAGGTTCAATGAACTGAGGAACACGTAATGATAATCCTGTATCAGTTACAGCATCTTTTGTTTGGTTAGATGGTGCTCCTTTAATAGCTGGATCTGTTTCTACAACTGTTAATTCTACTTTTTCTGGTACAGATACTGATAATAAATCACCTTCAAAGAACATTAATGAAACTTCTGAACCTTCAATAATATAATATTGAGTATCTCCAACTTGATCATTAGCCAATTCATATGTTTCATATGTTTCCATATCCATAAAATAGAATGTTGATCCATCTTTATATGAATATTGTGCTGTTTTTCTTGAAATATTAGCTTGATCAAATTTTGTATTTGCATTAAAGTTTCTTTCTTGAATTGCATTTGTTTTTAAGTTTCTCATTTTTGTTTTCAAGATAGCTGCACCTTTTCCTGGTTTTACATGTTGAAAGTCTAATACCTGACAAGGATCACCATCAACGATTAAAGTTAATCCTGTTCTAAAATCTCCTGCTGATATAGCCATATTTTTCACTCCTTATATTTTTTAAGATTTTCTTTCATGCTTATTTTACCAATTTTATAAACAATCTACAAGACTCATGCAGATATTTGAGTCTGTTTTTCTTGTGAATGGGACTGAATATACTTACTCCACTTGATATAACCATATGTTGTATTTGTAAAGTAACCTAATTTTAGAACTAATAAAACATATTGTCCAGAAATCACATTAATAACAGCTTCAAGAAATGCACAAATATACCATGCAATCCATTGTTCCCTTAATCTAAAGAAAATAAACAATCCATTGGCAATGCCTACAGCTGATGCACAGGCATCAATATATATAATGGCTGTTTCTAATAATTGGTTATTATAAAAATCTGTTGAGATATCTAAACCACTAATAAAATATCCTACAACAATTGTCCAAACCACAATACCTACAATGACTAAAACTTCTTGATATCCTTTAAGTTTTCTGACAACTGTCAGTTCACTTTCTTCTTCATCTTTATGTCTTGACCAGTTAATATAACTAATAATATCAATTGGTAACCAGAATAGTAATGTTGTGACCATTGTCGCAAAACGATACATTAAGACAACGCACATTGCAATTTCTACGATTTCTACGAATACAGAAACAAGGAAATTATATCTTGATTGCTTAGAAATAAGTAACTCACAAAGAATATTCAGGAATGTATCTAGTAGATAAAGCAACATGATGATAATTCCATTGACACCATTTGCACTTTCTTCTGGAAAAATAACAGAAATAATCGTAGCCAATACCATGATTGATAAAAACCATGATTTTTCATATGTTGTAAACTGTTTTGCAAATAATGTCATAATCAAAACAGATATTATCAAAATAAATGAAGCAATTCCAAAGTTAAACACAGGTGCCAATTCATTCGCTTTGACTTGTCCATATGTATGTTGTATTTCCTGATCATTTATATTTTGATGATCAAAATAGAGCTTTGTTCCATTATCTGTTTCATACTCATATGCTGTAATACTATCATCATCTAATTGAACATAATCTTCATACGAATAAGAAACAACTAATTGCTTATCCCCACTTATATATGTGACATCACAAACAGTATTATCCTCACTATAATCTTCTAGTTCCCTATCTCTAGTCATTTCTATACTTTGGATAAACTTTGCATCATTGACATTGGCATTCACCTGGAACATACCATATCCAATAGATACAATAGAAGCAACACATAATAAAATAGAAATAATAACTTCTGCAATACGTAACCCTTTTCTAGATTCCATATTGGCTTTAAAAAACTTTATCATATCAAACCTTCTCCCCTATCATTTGCATTTATAACATGCTTTCCTATTATAAACTATTTTGGTTGAATATGATATATTTTATTTTGAAATTTTATTGTTTAAATAGATTCTTAATTTATTGACTTTCCTCTATACTGATTTTTATCTCAGTAATAATATCTCTGTTAATTTGATTCGTTTTTAAATCATACAACCATGGTACAGTTATCAACTGATTACCAAAAATCTTTTCTTTTCTATAATTTTGACTAAAAACATTGATAACAAAAACTTTTCTAGCACCTACTTCTTTTGCTTTAGAAAGTGTCTTTTTTACTTCCTTACTCTCATCAATCAAAAAGCTTTCATCCCAATTTTTAAAATCAAAATAAATATCATTGCAACAATAATCAAATCGTTCAAAGTAATCAGGGTTATCAATTGCACATAGCTCTATTCCATAACATGACAACAAATATTTCCCGATAGCTTCGCCTAAAGCGCCTTTATAAATATGGTGATATAAATTTGATGATAAAATATATGGATTCTTTTCAAAATTAATAGCATAACCATTTACTAAAAAATATTCTTTTAATCCTTTTATATTTTTTATTGCCTTTTCAAGTCCACAATGTTCAGAGGACATTTTATACTCCAGTTCAGTTATATCAGTTGACACTTTTTTTGTTATGTTATAACTATATTTATTAATATTATCTTCAAATAAAAAATAATAATTTAACAAATCAGAATCAACTGTATCATCACATGTTGGATATTTTAGTACAAATTCTCTTAAATATTGCCACTCTTGTATTTTATCAATCGTCCATCTACGGAAGTGTGATAGTATACTCCAAATATATCTATTTGCCTGTCGATTAATTATTTTCAATTTCGTATAAGATAATATGTCTGAATCTATATCTTCTTCATGTATATGTTTTAATATTTTATTCAATTCGTAATTTGTATTTTTATTTTCTAAAACATCTAGAATTGGATATAAATAATTTAAAATACTTTTATCAATATATATGTCGATTATTTTATTTTTATTTTCAGTCCTACATATTCTACCTAATGCTTGTGATAATACTTTTGCAGCACCTATACATATCATTTCATATTGATAATATGAAGATAATTTATAACTTTTTTCATAATTAAGTAGTGATCTTTTAAATAAATTAGAAATACTTTCTTTAAAATGGCGATATTGAATCTGTTTGCCAACCTTTAAATATTCTAATGCATATATCGCATATGCAAGTTGTTTATAATCAAAATAAGATTTTTCAAGAGATGGTATAATATTGGTAGGTTTAGATAAAAATATTCCATCATAGTCACGTTCCTCCCCAATCTTTATATGGGGACAATATTTTGAATTATCCTTAGTTACTTTATATTGCAAATTAATACCTGCTCCAACTGTATTATAATTTGTGATAATAAAGATTCTTTGACCTTTTTCCAAATATTCTGTTTATATATTTTCATAATTTTTATCAAAGTCTAAACTGTCTAATATTTTAAACTGAACATCATTAATCCCTGTTAATAAGAATTCAAATGAATCAATTATCCATTTCACAAAATTTTTTCGATTATTTAAATTAAATGTCAGAAAATAAATAAAGGATGATTTTTGATTATTTACAACGAAGTCATAAAATACAATATATAAATTAGCCATTGTTCTATATAGATATTTTTGATTACTTATAGCATTTTTATAATTATTAAGAATATCTTCTTTTTCATTGCCAAATATTTTTCTCCATACAACTTCAAAATAATCCTCATCTTCTCCACCATCAACAAAATGAATATTCATTTTCACATCTTTATATATTTCTTGATTTTGTTGATCATATACCTTTTCCATTTGTAACTGTTCTTGTTGATCAGGGAATAAATTTTCTATATTCAATTTTTGTTTTAAATATTTTAAATCATAATTAACTAAAGGCGATTCAAAAGAACTTGTCGCAGAAATACCAATAATATGATAATTTAAAGCAGTAGATGCAATTATCTTTTCAGGAGTTGTGTTATAACTATATAAATAACATTTTGATTCTAAGTTATGTTGAATATCATCTTTTACTTCCAAATAAGAAAAACCATTTTCATAGAAATTATATTTACCATTTCTTTTAACATTTTTATTTTCAATATCTTCAAATATATATTTTCTTAATTTAATGATATGTGTATAATTCTGTAATACTTGATTCACAATAAATCTTTTATTCTCTTCACCAATATTAAGAAAATCAATAATTGTATGACATCCGTCTTGATTAGCCAAATTACTTTCTAATTTTGGTTTGTTTTTGTTATAAAATTCCATATATCCGTTAATAATCAATACCATTTTTTCACAAAACTCATTAATACAATAGATAACGCTATGACATATTTGTTCAAGTTCAACATAATCATCTTTTATATCTTTTTTGTATACTTTAACAATGTAGTTATATCCTTCTTCTTGATCATGATATGTATAAAAAATTTTCTTATCTGTATCTTTACCAATTGTTAAAGTTTTGTCATCATTAAATATAAAATGTTTTGTAATAAGTGATTCATCTTTTATTTTAAAAGGAAAATTTAATAAAGACTGATACTTTTTATTTGTTTCTAGAAATAATTCTTTCAAATATTTTATTATCTTAGAAACTTCCTCATTTTCCCACACTTTTGAATATTCTTCTAAAATATTTTTTTCAAATGTATTCTGCAATATTCTAAAGAGTCTAAAACAATCTATTTTATAATTATTATTGGTGTTTTCAATGATTATATCTAGTAATACTTGCTTTGTTGTATCAAATTCATCAATAAACAAAATAGAATTATCAAATCGCTTATTATAAAGTAACATTGGATTTTCATAAATCATATCTATAGGTAAGAAAAATTTCTTAGTTGTTAATAAAACAATTTGCTTTTTATCTAACAATATTGACGGATATAAATCTGTTAACCATTTTAAATCTTGAATCTCTCTCTTCGTATATTTTTGTTGTTTTAAATATACCTTGATTTGTTTTCTAAATTCACGTTCAATACTTGTGAATTTATCATAAAACAATTGTTTAATTTGAGAATCTTTTTCATTTTCTAAATTAGTAATTAAGCTTTTTATTGTCATAATCAATTGATAGTTCATTTTTTTAAATTCTTCATCCATTATTTTATAGCTTGAATCAAAATACTTTTGAAAAGAATCATAATAAGAACTTAAGTACAACAATTGATCTTTTAATTCATTAGCATCTTTGTCATTTAAGCCTCTTGTCATTTTATCAACATCAGGTAATAATTTTATTTGGTTGGTAATAAAAAATATCTTTTTATATTTATAATTCTTTTGTATATATTTTATAGAATTATGTGTCTTTCCAAAACCCGTTGGAGCATCTAATAAAAATAATAGTTTTTCATTATCAGCGTGATTATTTATAATATCATATACTACATCTGTATTCATCATTCAACACCTACTCATAAAAAAACATCTTACAATCAGTTTATCAAATTCTACCCTTTATAACAATATTTTTAGCTGATATCTTATTTTATTTACAAAGATTATATAAGTTTATTTTTCAAATCAAGAAACAATACTTTTAACAGTAATTATGATTAAGCTAAAAATATTTAACTTGTAATCTAATGATTTGATATACATTTTATATTCGTTTCAGTCATTGAATACTTTGGATATCAAGGGCAAAACAATCAGAAGCATACATTAAAAAATTCAAAATATTATAAACCGAAACATCTTCATAAGTATTGAGGGAACATCAAGTATATAACTATTATTTATAAGAGCATCTTGAAGATCAACTAATATATCAATAGTGTATCAGGAAAATCTTCATCAACAATATCCATTATACAAATATCTGCTGTATAATCTATAGAACTGTTTGGACAATCAAGTCCTTAATAAAAAACTAACACATATTAAACTAATATAATATCAACATCGATATCAACGAATATAACTTTACCTTGTTTTATATGCTTTCTTATTTTTCATCTTCATTTATAGGATCATCCTTACAAAAATCTTTATCTCTTCAAACTATCCCCAATAAGGAATAAACAATTGATACATTATAGCTATCACAAGCGATAACCCTAATACAACAATAAATTCCTTTGTTTGTCTATACAAAACAACAACACCCACAACCCATGTTATCACTTTCATGATATAATAAACATAAAATCCCTGCGTTAAAGAAAACGCCTGTGCAAACAATACCCCAAGAATTCCACTCGATATAACGATTGCAATCATGCCTTCCCCTTTAGCAAACCAGCATATATAGGCCATAAAAATAGATAAAAATGATATAACAACCCATATCATCATATAACTTATTGGTAAAAACCCTACTATATAATAACAATATAAATAATAACCAGCTAACATACTTATAAAAAAACAAAATGTATGAATTGATGCTTTTAAAGGTGATGATGCTTGTACAGATATAACTGTTCCTAATAAAATCCATATAGATAGTCGTCCAAAATAATTAGAAATATCAAGTTGTTGTAGCCATAATGGAAATATTTGACTAGCTGACTCATCCAACCATTTTTGAACAACTCCCAAAATAAATCCAAAAAGTATTATTTCTATAATAACCATGACTTGTTTTTTTATTAATTCTTCTCTTTGAGGTACACGTATACTTTCAAAAAAATAACATTTTTTCCTCCAATAATGATTATTCATCACTAACAAAAGATATTTTCATTTTATAATTTATAAAATATATCAAATGACTTATGAAATACATAATAGCTGCAATAGTGATCCACCCAAATCCCATTTGATAGAATGGTAACTTCTGACATAATGAAGTGAACCAGGGAATAGATAATCCCGCCAAATCTAAAGCATTAATAATACTAATAATAGCTGTTCCAAAAATAACAAAAGGATAAACATACGGATTATTTTTCATTATTCCAAGAATGATTAAAACAATTGCTATTGGATAAATCGCATTTAAAACAGGAATAGAAATACTTAAAATTGTTGTTAAACCTAGATTACATACAAAAAAAGAAAACCCTATGATAAGATATACCCATGTACGATAACTTATTTTTTTAAATAATGTTGAAAAATATTGTGAGATAGAATTAATTAAACCAACACATGTTGTTAAACAAGCAAGTGTAAAAATAGCTGCCAGTAAATAACCACCTACTGGTCCAAACAATTGAGAAACTATGCATCTTAGTGTCCATGCTCCATTTTCTTGAATAGAATATATACCTGAACTGCACATTCCCATATATGAAAGCATGAGATAGACAAGCGCTAAAATACCACCAGCTATTATCCCAGATAAGATCGTATGTTTTAATAAATCATTTTTATCTTTTAAACCATAGCTTCTTAGTGTTGTTGCGATAACAAGGCCAAAATTGAGTGCAGCAATCGTATCCATTGTCTGATATCCTTCTACAAAACCCTTTAATAAAGGCAATTCCTGATATGCTGATGTAGCTTCAACAACACTTACATTTCCTTTAAACAAGAAAACAAAAAAGACAAGACATAATAAAATCAATAATGTTGGTGTTAAAAAATAACCTATACGTTCAACTAGTTTTCCCGGATTTAAACATAACCACAAAGCAATTAAAAAGAAAACAAATGAATAAATAACCATACATATTGTTAAATTTGAACCCTCTGGTAAATAAGGAGCAACAGCCATTTCAAATGGCACAGATGCAGCTCTAGGAATACCTAGTCCCGGTCCAATAGAAAGATAAATTAAAAATGTAAACACTAAAGAAAAAGTCTTACCTGCCTGTCTTGATAAACAATCTAAACCATCATATTTTGCTACAACCAAAACACCAAGAACTGGCAATAAAACAGCAGTAACTAAAAATCCCAGGATGGCTAATGGAGTATGATTTCCTGCATTCTGTCCTAGAAATGGTGGAAAAATCAAATTTCCTGCACCAAAGAAAAGGGAAAACAGCATAAAACTAATAACCACCATTTTTTCTTTACTTAATTTCATTACAAACAAACCTCCTTAAAATCCATCACATTATACACATCAATAAAATGGGAGGGGAATAAAAACTATCTTATTCTCTCTCCAACAATTCATAGTCAGTGAATTTTATTATACCAACGATTTATCAAAAACACTAGAACAAATATCTATTTCCTATTTTTTCATTTAAAAAGCAATATTACAATAACACAATATTACAATAACATATAACCTTGTCAACATTTAAAAAATGCTTATAGACAAAGTTATAAACATTTTGATTCCTATTTCTTAAATTATTTTCTATATATCTAAAAATATGACTACTTACTCTTTCTCAATTAGATCATCATTTATCATCATAAAATATACAAATAACGATTTATATATTTCTAAACATTTGCAATACAGATAATCCATATATCTCAGATAATAAAAGCATAAAATTTTTTATCTATATTTGAAATACGTAATTGTTTTAGATTTATATCTTCCTTATCTATATTTTGAATAAATTGAGATAAATCATTTTTAATCATATCAGGAATTTCAATTTTATTATCTAGCACTAATAACATTGATAATCTTATAATATCATTTTTATGTTTCTTAATATCACGACTATCAACATGATTTCCTCGCTCCTTACGTTCCTTTAAATCCAATCAAGCTTTTGCTTTAAAAGGAATCATATGTTCAACATCTCATATTGATATACCATCAATGATATGTATTCCTTTTGTTACAAAGTTATAATAATCATCGAATATTCAGATGATTTTGCTTTATAGAAACGATAAAATTAAGTTTTACTTGTGCCTTTATGAATATGCTCATACTGAGCTTCACTAACATATTTCCAAAATACTTTTGCAAATTCTTTCGATAATGCTTCTATGATGAGAACCATATCAATATCTTTAGTCGCACGGAAATCTAAATCTTTTTCTGACATCAATAATTCACAAGCTGTCCCTTAGATAATGAATTATTCTCTTTCAAAACCTTTGAAATATTTCTTAAATGATTCAATACCAATCATTATAGGTCTCCTCTCTTACAAAAATGTATCCTTAAGGAATTGTTCTAATTCCTTATCAAGTCTTTCATCCTGACCATTTAAAAAAGAAGTCATTAAAGATATTTTATCAATATGTTTTTTATCTTCACTAAATAGTAGTGGATCATATTTCCAGATCTGTACTTCTATTTGCTGCTCTTTATCAAACAATTCTTTTTGGGTATGAAGATCTTTACTATTTGCTTTATCAATCGCATATATTTCTATTTGAGGTGGATTCATAAAACTATATTGACTTAAAGCAGATTCGCCTGCTAAAACCATATCTTGGGTTCGTTGATCTTTCATCATATAGAATTGACTTTTTACAGGTGATTGAAGATAAGGTCTCATTTTTTTAAATAGTTCATCTTTACTCAATGATGTTGTCAAATAAATTTTACGACCAACTTTATGTTCTTTAAAAAATGTTGTTGCAACTAACTGTCGATATGAACGAGTAAATGTCATATAAGAAACATCAAGCAGCTCTAAAGCATCATTAATAAAATATTGATTTTCATTTTGATATAAAATCCAAACAAATAAAAATTGAGCTGAAAGTGTTAATTTTTCCACATTTATGTTCTGCTTAAATTTTTGGTTTGTTAGAAAAGTTGTCATAAAAGGCAAAAATACCATTTTGTCTTTTAATATAAAGGGAATATTATTTTGAAGAAGATTTTGTTTTCTAAAATATGATATTTCATTTAAATTGATATAAATTGGTAAATCTTCTATAGCTTGAATGCTTGCTATCTGTTTTTTTAAAGAAGATAATGGTGGAAGTACATCATAAGGCGTCAATGACAAACAATAAATTCCATTTATTGAAGCTTTTTGAATAAAAAAATGATTACTAATATACAAAGGCACTTTCTTCACTTTATCCCATGATTCTAATTCAATTTTTAATCCTAAGATATTTAATGCATTCATTATTCCACCTCCATATTAACATGATATATAATATATCAACATTTTAATTGTTAATATTCAATATATATTGTTAATATGAAATGATGTAATATACAAAATAATTTTTATAAAATCACTTAATCAATTTATATTTCTCAATTCTCTATTTTATATATCCTTAAAAATAAGAGGAACCTGTTATAGATTCCTCTATTTTGCATCCTTGAGCCATTTTTTATTTTACCGATGTGTCTTTGCTCTCACACATCATCAAGTTCTCGGTCATTTTTTATTTTACCGACGAGTCAGAACCGTCACTCGTCATCATAGGATGTCTTGAGGTTAAATACCTCATTATTAATAAATATTATACTTATTTAAATAATAAAATCTATAATTTCCAATACCAAATCAACCAAACAATTTTTCAAAAATGAAAATATTATTTTTGGAAATAAATTAATAAATGATTTATCTTCAAAGCAAAAAGGAATTCATTAACAATCACAAAAAATAATCATTTTAATTCATAGTTCATGTCTATTCTTACAATGACAGTTTTAAATAGAAATCATTGATTTTTTTTACATAAAACTAAATTTCAAACATAGTAATAGATGAAGTTACTTCAAATTCTCTAACTCCGTTATCGCATCTAAATAATCTCTTTCTACATCACTTAATGTTCTTGCTTTATATTTCTTATACTCTGTTTCAGCTTTTTCCATAGCTTGTTGGTGAGAAACCGAACCATTGCCAACTAATAATTGTTCTCCAGTGACCGTTAAAATATTATCTAGGTGTTTGACCCAATCTTCCATTGTCATCACTTGTTCACGCTGTGCTTGTCTTTCTGCAAAATCAAGATATCCTGATACAAGTTGCCCCATTGCCTTTAACTCTTTTTCATTGAGATAATTCTTTGCAATTTTTGCCTCTCTTAGTGTTGGTTGATTACCTGCAAAAGTAGTCAAACCCATAAATTCCTTTTCAGCATCTACTCTATGATAAATAACTTCAGCTGCAGTCTCTCCATGAATAGCATAATGAATCTTATTTTGTACTTTTTTAAAGAATTGGATAGAAACATCAGCTGTTGGATCATAATCAATACTTGTAGCATATATTTCAAGTATCTGTCTATAAAATACTTTTTCAGATACACGAATATCTCGAATTCTTTCAAGCAACTCTTTAAAGTATCCTCCTCCACCTAATTCTTTTAAACGATCATCATCAAGCACAAAACCTTTTTTCATATATTCTTTAATAAGATTAGTTGCCCATATTCTAAATTGAACTCCTCGTTTTGATTTTACACGATAGCCAACAGAGATAATTACGTCTAGATTATAGTAATCAACATGATATGTTTTTCCATCACTGGCAGTTGTTGCAAAATTTGCAACAACTGATCCTTTAATTAATTCACCTTCATCAAAAATATTTTTAATATGTCTAGATATAGTGGATTTATCCCTCTGAAATAATGATGACATTTGATCTAACGATAACCAAACTGTTTCATCATTAAAAGTTGTTTCTATTTTCACCAAACCATCTTCTGTTGTATAAATAATCATTTTTGAATTATTATCCATTCAGTAAGCCTCCTCCTTTTCTTTTATACTATTATATATTTTTTTATAATCATTTGTATCATTTTTCTTAACATTATTAAATTTACTTATTTTAGCTATGTAAGACTTTCCCTATAATAATAAAAAATCCCTTTACCTTTATTCTTAGTAAAGAGATTTTATTTACATTTATATGTTACCTGTTATCCATCAGATACTATTCTATCTATTAGTATTCACCGTGTTCTTCGGTATTATTAACTATATTTATTTAAGTTTAGTGTGGTTTCACACTTATGTTTACTTCAATTACATCATTTATTTTTATTTACTGATTTTCTGTTGCCAAAATATTGCTACAGTCTTATTATAAATTCTTGGCCTCAATCAAACATTATATTATTTTCTTTTAAAAATTACTTCTTCTAATTCTTTATAAACACCCATTGTCTGGTTAATACATGCTGCCAAATTTCTTTTAAACCTCTCAGGATTAATACTTATTCCTATCCCGCAACAACTTTTTATCTCCCCCGTCTTATCTTTTAAATTATCATTAGTAATATCATGTACTATTCTATTATATTTTGACTCATTAAATTGTAGTCTATTCCATCTACAATACTCACTTAAAACTTCTTTATCATACAAATAATTTTCTAGTTCAAATCTCTTTAATACTCTGTGATTTTCTGAATTATTTTCTAAGTAAATTCTTCTTGTATGTTCATCAGTTGCCTTTCCAGAGGCCATATCACGATCTTTTAATACCCATATTTTCAATTCTGGAAATACTTTAGAAAAAATTGCAATAGCAATATCACTGCGTTGATCTAGTTCAGTATTTCCTCCGCTGGATATGAATAAGACATCTGGATACTCCTTTGCAAAAATGGTATTAAATACATCAGCATCTAATCCTCTCTCACTACCATCCTTTTTAGGCTCTGCTCTCCCTTCACAATAAATGATAATTTTAGGACAGATTAATTTAGCTAAATCATCAAGAGCCGTTGAAAAAAGATTCTGCCATTCTGAACGACTTATCTGCACTGGTTGCAATATAAATGCTTCAGCCGCCCATTTATTATCACTTTTAAATTCAATAATCTGTGACTCATTTTTTAATTCATCTTGTATTGCTCTCAAAAAACCAATACTATGTGTTGCAATCCATATTTGACAATTTTCTGGAACCATTTTGTTAATTTCAATTAATAATGCTCTCTGAATCGATGTATTTAAATGCAGTTCTGGTTCATCTATAATGTATACTGAATCTGTATATGTATCTTTCCTTAAATATAAGTCAAGTAGTATATCAATTACTTCCTTTTCTCCAGCTGATAAAACATTGTAGTCAAATACTATATCTGCATCACTCTTTTTAAAATACAATGTCCCTTTATTCTCATCAATATTACCTAAACTTGTAATTTTTAAATCTAAACAAGCACTTAATGCTGCATTTAATTTTCCTATAATATGCTCTCTCGCTTCACTCGGCCTCAAATCATTATCGTCCCGATACTTATTATATTTTGCCAATAATCGACGATAATCTTCTTCAATTCGCTGATCTATATCAGATGCAGAAGAAGCACCATAATCATTCTGAATAATATCTTTAACTGCTTTGGTTTGCATTATCTTTAAATTACCATTATATCGAAAGGAACTTCGAAAACTAAAAATGCTATTTCCTCTTCCTTCTTTCTGCATTTTATTATAAACTTGACTAAATGTCCCCTGTTCAAATTCTATTTGTACATTTTCATAATTATACCCTGGAACTTGTTTAAGAGAATGATAATGATAGTCCCTAGTTATACCATTTTGTCCAATTCTTCCCATATACGCTTTAGCTAAAAATAACATTGCATCAAAGACACTGCTTTTTCCACAACCGTTGGGTCCTACCAGAGCAACTATCCTTTTCGGATCATCCCCTAAATCTATGGTTAAATCATAAAATCTTTTATACTCTTTCATTCGTATTTTTCTTATTTTCATAAATTATTTTACTCCCCTTCTTATAAATATTATGTTGGCAACATTTTTTAATTAAGAGTATTTAAAAAGTTATATTTAATATATGACAGGCAATTCCATAAATTGCCTGTCATATAAAATAAATAATGCATCTTTTACTATTCGAACTCGCCCGAAAATATATTTTTATTAACTTATTTAGGTTAATAATTTTATAAAAGTCAACTATTTTCTATATGCTTTTTGCTTTGTTCTATTCTTTTGATAAATCAATAGTATCAAATTAGAATCGTTCTTTCAGGTTGCTTAGTATCAAATGATGTTCTATATCATAAAATTATAATCAGCTATACTAATCAAACTTTTGACATTCATATATAGTTCTAACTTATTGAATAAATATAACTTTTTTACTATGTATTAATATTGGTCATTCTTTTCATTTCTATTATTTGAATAATTTTAATGTATTATAATATTAAATCAAAATATTATTTAATTTCCTATAATACTATCACAAATTTTGATAATATAATTTGGAATTATATTATATCTTTTTTCATCCAAAGAGATCATTTCATTATTTTCATAATGATAGGATTCTGTGATAAAGCTCATAAATACTTGATCTTCTGCCTTTAACGGATTCAAATATAAGTATGCTCTCATAATTTGTAATTTATCAATAGAAGATGTAGCACTTTTATACCACTTTATTAAATTACTGCTACTTTTTAATTTGGATAAAATATCTTCATAATCGAAATTATTAATATACTCCATAATGGTTGAAATACCATCATTAATCTCATCTTCGTTCATATCAATTAATTCACCACATTCTTTTTTCTTAGGTGTATCATAAAGATGCTCTAAAGATGAGATAATATTGAATGCATCATTTTCTTTTGGATTACTATATTGTAAATATTTTCTCAAATTTACCAAGCGCAATAATATATTTAATCCTGTATTTTTTGATTTTTTCTCCCATTGTCTTAATGTATTACAAACCCAATCTTTTTTTATTCTTATATCAGTAAAAATACCATTTTGATTTGATACAAATGAACAAGAGTCATTTATATTTCTAAAATTATCCTTATACATCAAATCAATAATTATATCAAAATCATGAGTAAATAAAATAACTGTTTTATTTTTAAATACTGCATTATCTTTCGTGAACAAATAATACAATATTGCAAATTTTTTATTATTATCAAAAGATGAAACAGGATCATCTAAAATAATTAAATCATAATTTTGTTCTGCTTCTAATGAAAATAATATCAAAGAAATTGCATTTCTTTCTCCATAGCTTAAATCATCTTTTGAAATTATTTTTTCAACACATATAGGTTTTAAAATTGTTTTATAATTTTTATCACCTAATGCTTGAATTTTAACTTCATAAGGAATACCTGATATTCTTAAAAAATCATTTATATATTGGCTTTTATTCAAAATACAAAAATTCAACTTTTGTGAAAATTCTTGAGTAATATTTTTAATATCCTTATCTTTACTAATTAAATTATCAATAGAATTATTAACATTATTGATTTTCTCAAAAACATCTTTTTCTAAATGCGAATAAAAATCCATTGATAATTTATTTTCTTTTAAAAAGTCAACAAGAATATTATTATCATATTTTTCCTTTATTTGTATAACACTTAAATTACTTAAATTGTTCAATTTATTTAATTCTTGTTCACACAAAACATAAAGAGAATAAAGCAATTTTGCTTCATCAGATGAAACTTTATCATTGCTATTAACTATATTATCAACTTCTTTTTTTGTATTATCATCAAAATATTTTTTTATTTTATGTACTACATTTTTAACTTCAACATTTTGTTTTAAAGCAGTCGTTTTAAATGTGTTATTGATATCTGCGCATATTTTTTCAAAGTTTTCTGGTAAATCATTTAAACAAAATGGGCATTTCTTCCCAGTCAATAATTTTATACCATTTTCAAACCATTTATGCCATTCAAAATTATTATTTGCTTCTAATAATGATTGATATGGTTTTGCATCTTCTGTGATTAACACAGAAAGATTTGATAACTTTTTCCCTTTTGCAAATTTTGTTGTTGCAGGAACACTATAGGTAGTTCCTTTTTTGGTTTCTTTTATTTTAAAATCCAAGCTATTTTTAAATCCTGTTAATTCTTCTATTATTGTTTTTATATCAGAAGATGAAATACTATTCACAAGATCAAAAAAAAGATTATTAATGCGTTTTAATGCCAATTTATATTCATCAGTATTAATAAGTATTTCAAAACTATTATTAACTATATCTTCATGAAATAAATATTGATTCACATATTCTTGATTAAAAACAATAACATTAGAAAAGTTTTTATCAATTTGAATAGTTGGAACTAAATCACTATCATATTTTTTTAAAACAGATAAATCTTCTCCTTTAATACTTTTTTCAATTCCTTTGGCTATTGTACTTTTTCCTGTACCATTAATTCCATATTTGACATTAATACTATTTTCTATAATTTCTAAATTACCATGCTCAATTACCCCAAGATTATTAAATTCGATTTTCAAAAAAAGCCCTCCTTTATTTTACAGATAAATTATCATATATTTTAATTAATATTTAATAAATCCAAACTTTTAATAGTTTTACTACCTTCCGAATCGCTTCTTTATTTAAAATATAAATGCATATTAAAATAACTTACTAAATCATTTCAATATTTTTTAGCACTCTAGTCGGCAAATTGCTAAATATATTATATCAAACTATATATCACAGTCAATATTTAAATGCTAAATTACTGTTTTGGCTACAAAAAGCATAAAAATCACTTGCGTCAATAAAAAGTTTTTCTTTCCTTTCAATCATTTACTAATTTATGTATTTATTTTATATTGTTGAAAATATAGTATCCATCATTTTATCTGTTAATATTTCCATAACCCATCCATTTTTCTGACTTAAAATCATAATATTTTCCATTAACTTGTTAACATATTACCCATATACTTGTTTACTTTGTATAATTCATTAGTAAAATACTAAATGATACTATTTCCAATATGGTAAATTATATAAACTATATAAAATAATATAAACAAAAGAAAAATCGCCATTTTTATGACGATTTTACATACAAAATTAAATTGATACTATTCGAACTCGACAAAGCCTAATCAATTTTGTTTAGAGATTATTCTCTGTCGTATTCGTGGTGCTTTTGAATATTTGATGTATCCATATTATCCTGCCTATATGGGCTAATGTTATCAATTTGTTATCGGGGTTGATAACACTGGCTCTGAAACTGCGGATAATAACAATATGTTCTGGCTCACATTATAAGCGATTTTGTTTAGAAAATCAAGATATTAAAATCGTTTCCCAAAAACATCTATAACACAAATAGAGCTCTTTCATAGTCTTTAACATAGTATCTGATATTTTTCCTGCCTTTTTGGACAATCGTATGTCCTTCCGCTTCCAACTTTTCTTTCTGAGCTTCTATGCCGCCGGGATATTTGGCGTTTAATTCCCCATTCGCCTTTAAGGTGCGCCAATAAGGTGTTACATCCTTGGAACGCTGATAGCTCGCCCACGCAACAATCGAAACAAATATTCCTGCTGTAATCGGCTCTGTAAAATCGGCTCCATTTTCATTTGCAAAATATTCTCTTATCGCACCAACAGTAAGCAGTTTTCCATACGGCACAAGACGCATAACCTTATCATAATCAATCGGCGGCGCAAAATACATTTTGTTTCCGCCATACTTCTCTATGCTTTTTTCATCTGTGATCGTCTGAAATTTGGGCATATCCTTACTATCATGCAGCATCGCATTAAAATCTTTTTTATCTTCATTTGCCATTGTAAGCACCTCCTGTACACAAGTATAAGTCAATGAAAAAACCTATGCAATGAGACGGTTTTAAAATTTCCGTTTTTAAATTTAATACTCAGTTCTCCAGCTCTGCATCTTAGCTGATAGCAATTTAATCCCTGTTACCTTTTTCTAAATAATATAATTTAAGACTACCAAATATAAGGTATTAACCTGTATTTAACTTTCTTTTTATAATCTGCATATCCGTCAAGTTCGGTTTCAAGTACCTGTTTTTCGTTTTTTATTCTTTTTGCGATAATCAGAGGATAAAAGAGAAACACAACGAAAGAGAGTATTGATCCAAGCATCAACGGCATTGTAAGGAAAAGAATAATTGTTACACTATACATTGGATGTCTGACAATACCGTAAAGTCCTGTATCAATTACCTTTTGATTTTCCTGCACCTCAATCGTTCTGGAGAGATATGTATTTTCCCGTAAGACTTCTGCATAAAGCAAATACGCAATCAAAAATATAGCAGCCGCTATGTAAGGCACTGTTTTAGGAAGCGACAGCCAGCCAAAACGAAAATCAAGCCCTGCCAATACAAAGCCAACAACAAACATCAAGCCGCTAAGTTTTATTACAAGACTTTGCTCGCTTTGCTGTTCCTTAGCGTTAAGACGCTTACTTAATAATTGGGGGTTTTTGAACATCATCACAATACCGGCGACAAACATAGGAACAAACAAAACTCCCATAAGCAACCAACCGTTGGGATATTGCACTGTTCCCGCAGGCAGAAACAGAAGTAGCCCTACAAGAATAATTCCAAGCACAAATTTTATGATTGCATTGCAAAATAATTTTATTGTCATTGTACCGCCCTCCTTTGTCGGCTACTATTATTGTTTTTTCATCTGCCGCAAAAATAAAAGCACAGCCCCTGCAACAGCCACAATGGTATAACCGAGCACCCACCAAAGGTGCGGCAGGATACCCGAATAATCCGCACTAAAGACAGCCCGTTCCAATTCAACAGCATGGATGAAAGGCAAAGCATTTGCGATTTTCTTAAATACGCCGCCTACAAGGTCTACATCAAACCAAATCCCCGACATCCAAGCGGACAAATTGGTAAGTAACGCTCCACAGATACCGCCGACCTGCTTTGAATTAAAAACGCTTCCGCAGATAAGCCCCAAAGCAATATAAAACAATGCTACGGGAATGAGAAACAGCAAGGCATATAAAACAGTGATTGTCAGCTTCAAGCCGAGCAGAGCCGCCGCTATGTAGCAAATAACCCCCTGTGCTACTGCAATCGGTAAAATTGGCAGGGTATAGCCGAAAATAAAATCCGAAGCGGTAAGCGGAGTAGTATAAAGCCTTTGCAGCAATGCACTTTCTCTATCCTTTGAAATAAGGACAGCGGCAAACAAAGTCATAAAGGATAATCCAAATACCGTTATGCCGGGGGTTAGATTGTCAAGCTCAAACATCGGCACAGGAATATTTGCCTGTATTGCAGTAAGCAAACCGATAAGGACAAGAGGAAAGCCTAAGCCAAAAAACAGGTTAAGCGGGTCACGCAGTATTTCTTTTGCCGTTCTACCCGAAAATGCAAGCAATCTCATAATTTTTTACTCCCTTTTACAATAGCAACAAAAGCGTCCTCGAATTTTTCCGTTCCCGCCTTTGCTTTCAATGCCTCCGCTGTTCCGAGCGCAAGCAGCTTGCCGTCCTTCATAATACCGATACGGTCTGCAAGAGCTTCCGCTTCCTCCATATAGTGCGTGGTCAAGATAATGGTTGTTTTCCCTTTAAGTGTACGAATGGTATCCCATAAGTCGCTTCGTGCCAGAACATCAAGCCCTAATGTCGGTTCGTCAAGAAAAAGTATCTGCGGCTCGCTGATAAGAGCCATTGCAATGCTTAACCTGCGTTGCCAACCGCCCGATAATTTACCTGCCCTTTTGCTCAAAATAGCGGTTAAATCAAATTGTTCGGAAAGCTCCTTGGTTTTAGCATGCATCTTCTCTTTTGTAAAACCGTGAACACCGCACATCAGCTCAAGGTTTTCCCTTACACTTAAATTTGGGGCAACGGCTGTCTCCTGCGGAGATACGCCTATGATACTTTTCACCGCAGCCACATCAGTAACAATACTGTTGCCGTTCACAAAGGCTTTGCCGCTGTCGGGCTTTGTCAAGCAAGTAAGCATTTTAATTGTGGTCGTTTTTCCTGCCCCATTTACGCCAAGCAGAGCAAATAATTCGCCTTGCCGGGCCGTCAAATCAAGGCCGTCTACGGCGGTTACATCCTTATATTTTTTTGTAAGCTGAACAGTTTTAATTGCCTGCATTGTCTTTTCCCTCCGTATAGCGGTATTTAAGTCCCATATAAGCATCGGTAAGCACTCTGCTGATAAATTCATCGTCCCAATCAAGATAGGAAGTGGCTATCATCGTAGCAATACCGTGAACATAGAGCCACATTTCCAGATGAAACAAATATGCTTCATCTTCACTAATCCCTAAATTTTGCTGTATTAACTGCATAAGGGGTCTGATTTCTTCTTTGTTTTCTTCTATTTTTTCACGGCTTCGGTCACGCATAAAAAGCAGCTTGAAAAGCTCCCTTTCTTCTTTGGCAAAGCGGATATATGCCATGCCGCTTGCCTTATAGGGGGGATATTTTCCCTTAGCCATATCTTCACGCAAATAATTCTGATACAGCAGGTCAGAAGCTATAAAAACCTCCTGCCCGACTTCCTCCATATTTTTGAACAGTCCGAAAATCGGTTTGACAGAGCATCCAAGCTCCGCAGCCAACGCTCTTGCGGTCAATCCAGATATTCCATTCTTCCGTGTTACATTCAAAGCGGCATTAGTCATTTCATCTCTTGTAAACTTAAATTTCGGGGGCATTTGTTCATCTCCTTAAGGCAACATTTATTACGCAACATCTGTTTCTTATTATATAGAAATAGCTGCTTTTTGTCAAGCAGCTATAACAGTGAAACGGAATATGTAACGCTTTTGGGTGTCAAAACGCCCTGTTTAAGCGTTTAAGAGAGCAAAAAAGACGGGTAAGGAGTTTATCCCTACCCGCCACAATTTTACAGTTGTATGCGTTACATTGCGTTATTTGCAGTTGTCATTCTTCGTCTTAAGCGTGTTAATATCACTTCTGCCCTTAAAATGCGATAGGATTTTATCAATCTTTCTTGTCTGTGAATAAACGGCAGATCGCCATAACACCTGCAAACAAGACCCCTGCCACCGGCCACACAATCCAGGTAGTCTCCCATGCGTTTGTTAAAAAGCTCCAGGCAAGGTATATAGCTGTTGCTGACAGCCAGTACGCTGTTGCAATCGTTTCCTTAATGTAGCTTTTCCTTATCTCTTGGGGTGTATATTCACCCTCTTTCAGCAACTTCTGCATACTCGCCCATCGAACGCCGGCTATGATAAATATTCCTGCTCCGATTCCGGCGAGCAGCAAAGTAATTGCCAGCATGATAACGATTAAAAATTCGTTTTCGGTAAACGCACCGACCAGCAGAGGAACGGGGGATAGAATACAGATACCGGTTGCAATCATATTGCTCCTTACATAGACAGGTCTATATTCTTTTTGTCTTTCTTTAACCATTCCCGTTACGCCATATTCTGTTTCAAAAGGTTCTTTATCAATGAAGTCATAGGGTGCATTTTTAAAGCCGCAGTGCAGAAAGATCGCAACTGCAACAGCAACAAAAACGAACAGAGAAACAAGCCCGATCCCTCCGGCGACATTTTCAGATATGGAGAGAGCAACCTCGGACACAGCTCCCAAAAGCAAAAGAGGGATTACCGCAATAACGCAAAGAAAAGTTGCTACGGCAATTTTTACGGACGCAGACTTTCTCCATTTCAAAAAATGATCTGCCTGTGACAAAGTAATCCGTTTCACAGGTATATCTGTTTCATCTGTGAACTCCTCATCTTCCATTTCGTCCTTGAGAAGATAATCGGTCGTCACGCCGAACAAATTTCCAAGCTGAAGAATTTTTTCTAAATCCGGTGTAGTCTGTGCAGCCTCCCATTTGGATACCGCCTGACGGGACACATTCATTTTTGCAGCCAGTTCTTCCTGAGACCAGCCATTTCTTTTTCTCAATCGAATAATCTTATCCGCTAAAATCATAATCATTTACCTCCGTTTGATACTGTAGTGCAATCGCCCTATTTCTATGTATAGGATACTCTTTTCAAAGGTTGCATACCACCAAACGGCGGTTTGAAATGTGTCAACCTGCGGTTGCAGAAGTATTTTTCCATACAATACAAACTATTTCCACGGTCTGCTGTCGGCAAGCCAGCCTTGCTCCGCCCAATACTTTCCGTCAAGGTATTCGGGATCTGATCTATGTATGGATTTCTGCATCATACGGCAGAAGAAAAACTTAAATTTCGTAATCAAATTTGTATGTGCGGGCTTTGTATAATCTATATGAGCAAACTTCCGAGACAGCTTTTGAAGCTTTCCCGCAAGCTCGGCTTGTTTCTTTTGCGGCAATTTTTCCCAGACGATATCGCTCATCAATGCACCGGTAAATATCTCGATTTTGGAAATGCCCCACCACGATAAGCTGTGCTTCATATCTTTTGCCGCAGATTTTGCTCCGCTGCCCAAGCATTGTGTTATGATGACAGCTCGTTTTCCAAACATTTCAGGAGCAGGACGGTGCGGTATCCAACGATAGGCAAAATGGTCAAGTAACGCTTTCATTGCACCGGTCGCATGAAAGACATATGCAGGCGATGTCATCACAATCAAGTCCGCTTCCAAAAGTGATTTTTCAATTTTCCTGATATATTCAGCATCCTTGCATTTCTGTTCGCCCTTTAAGATACAGTTTGTGCAGCCAGCGCAGAAAGCGGGGCAATCCTTTGGAAGATAATATTCTGTAATATTCGCATTATCACTAAAGTCTGCTAAAAACATCTCTTTTAGACGATAGGTAACGCCGTGTTTTTCCGTTCCGTTTATCACTGTTATATTCACTCTTTATACCTCCAAAATATCGTGTAAAACTTGTGTGTGAAAATTCCTGCGGTTTTCTTTCTGTCTAAGGTCAATCCCCAATATTTGCGATATAATTTCGTATCGTAGGAACATTTGCTGCATAACGGTAATCAAATACAGCGTTTTTCGTCTTATCGCCGCTTCATCAAGGTCAGGACGGCAGGCTGCAACAAGCGGAAGATATGCCGCATAAGTTCTGTAAGTGTTGTCATTTTCTTTCGGTGACTGCATATCGGTAAGAACAGAAATTTTGGAAATGGCATAATGTTCAAACAGAAAATCAAGGGTTATATTGCCGAGATAAGTGAGCTTCTCAAAAGGAGTAAAGCCGTCTGTTTTCTCTCGTATATTCTGAAAATGCTCAACTGTTCCGTTTATCATACGCTCAATACATTGCTCGATGAGTTGATCCTTGTTTCCAAAATGATAATTTACAAGGCCTAATCCAACGCCTGCTCTTTTGCATATCTCACGGACTGTAACTTCGTCTAAATGTTCCCCTTTTTCCTCAATTAGTTTAATCGTCGCCTGTATAATGGCTTCTTTATTATCCACACTATACCTCCTTTTGAACATTGTTCAAATACATTATGCTGAACGCAGTTCAAAAAGTCAAGAGATTGTGACTAACAAGTGAAGTATGTAACGCTTTTCGGTGTCAAACCGCCCTGTTTAAGCGTTTAAGAGAGCAAAAAAAGACGGGTAAGGAGTTTATCCCTACCCGCCACAATTTTACAGTTGTATGCGTTATAATGCTTTAATTATAGATAATTTCCTCGTTTACAATATCCATTGCTCTATTACGAATACTGTTCATTGTCTGTACCCACAGCATTGAATTTTCTGCCTTTAGCTGTTCGGTTAAGCCCTCTCGCTCCGCTATCTGTTTTACCAGCCGAAGAAACGTATCTTCCGCCTGCTCGTCAATATCCACAAGATAGCTGTTCAGCTTGCCGCTTGTAAGCAGGTTGGTATAAAGCACCTTGCGGTACTGTTTGAGATAGCGCAAATGCCGCTGCCCCCATACGCCGATAGGCTTGGTTTCTTTTTCGGCGGGTAAAGACAGACAAGGAAGAAAATAATCTCCCTGCCGTATATAAGTGCCGCCCAGTTCTTCAAAAATCATCTTTGCCATTTTGTTTTCCTCCTGAAAAATGATTTATCTTGAGCGTGTGTAATCACGCTTTTGACCTTTGAGATTTCTCGCCTGTTCAAGCAAGCTGTCTATCTGTTTGTGTCCGAATACTCTGCGAAGCAGCGAATAATCTTTGTTTTCAGCCCTCAGCCTTGTGTTTTCTTCGGTAAGCTTACCGTTAATTTTTGAGAGCTTTTCGTTTTCACGATATAGATTTCCGTTTGTGATGTTCAACCTGTGATAACTGTCCAACGCCTTGAAATATCGTGCAAATAAGGTGCTGATTAAAGATTTAAATCGGGCTACAAGCGGCTCAACAAACTTTGTCTTGTAGCTCCTTGCCGACATCATCGCAGAAGGCTCAGGGAGCTGATATTCAGGCCCGTTCATGATACTCTCATCAAGATTTTGCAACGCTCTTTCGCCATTATCAAAGTTTTTAATACGGTCAGCCATAACACGAAACTCATCTTTTTTCTCGACAAGCTTATCTTCAAGAGCGTTAATTTCCTTTTCTCGCTCCTGCTTTTTGTAATCCAAAACAGAGAGATGTTTTTCATGAGTCCCCTTGTGTTCCCACTCAATTCCGTGGCGTTCCATAACAAACGCTAAGGCGGATTTTTCTGCGCTTACCCATTGATTCCACTCGGTATCTCCACGAGTACCGCCCTTGAAGCCCTGTGCTGCAAGCGCCTGTTTCAACGACACTCTTGTATCCAGTCCACGCTTGCTGCCGGTGGTAAAGGGAACAAAATCAATGTGCAGATGCGGTGTTGCCTCATCCATATGCAGATGAGCCGAAAATACTTTTAACTGCGGATTTCGCTCCTGAAACCCACGATAGTATTCATCTAAAATCTGTCGGGCAAGCGTCCCGTTTTCGCTTTCAGCGCTCATATTTTCCTTATCGCCTATCTGCAAAATCAGTTCGTGAAACGGTTTTTCCTGTTTGGAACTGCGGATTTTTTCATAGTAGTTTTCTATCTTTCGGTCAGCTCTTGTCTGCCTGTCGTTGTATCTTTTCAGCGCATCATCGAATAATTCGTGATACACTTTCCTTATCGGCTCGTTGCAGTAATCTATATTGTTGAATGCCAAATTAAATAAAAAGAAAAATAAAGAAAATAGTCAAAATAAAAGAAAAAGTCTTATCAAAGTGAATGAATAAGAAATAATCACTTTAAATGATAAGACTATTTTAGTATGATAATAGTTGGAAAGGAAAAGGATAAAGCCTCTCACGCCAATGCTAGCCTTTATCCTCTGTTCAAAGAACACTTATATGATAACCTATTACTCAGACACATTCAATCAAAACTTTTCTAAAATGCAAACATTTTATAATGAATGTCTTGAAGATCTTAATATCGCTTCTCTAGAATGTCCATGTCATCATAAAGGACATCTTATCAAGCATGGCTTTTATACGCGCAAAATCAAAACACCAGATGGCATCATTCCCCTTAAAATCCAAAGATTCAAATGTAAGCATTGTCATCATACACATGCATTTTTACTATCTGTCATTATTCCTTATAGTCAAATTCTATTTCATGACACTCTATCCATTATTCGCTCAAATTCTATGCAGGATTTGAATC
>NZ_NFHI01000049.1:0-16300 GCF_002159255.1 Massilimicrobiota sp. An80 | reverse complement strand
AGAGTCTATGCAGACTGCAAAGAAAAGCATGGATTAAGGTTTACGAGAATAAGAGGACTAAAGAAAAATCAACAGGAATCGTTGATTATTTTTGGCTGCCATAATTTAGGCAAATTGGCAAGAATGAAAAAAAGGAGAGGTCTCATAAATACGACCTCACCGAACAAAAAAGAAAGACATATAAGGAAAATAGTACAAATTTATCAATTTGCATAAAAAATAAAAAGAAGTGGTAGATTTAATAAAAAATTCTACCACTTTGTCAACAGCCTGAAAGGTATGATTGATTATCATACCTTTTTTTTATCGACGGATGTGTTTAACTATGGTATAATATTTTCAAAGTGCAGGTGGTTTTATGAAAATACAGTTGAATTTAGATAGCTTGGCTGTTCTTTTATTTTGTGGAGATTTAGTTGTAGATAATACTGCTGCTTTAACACAGGATGAATGGCTGACTGTTGAACGAAAATTAAAAAGTTCATCAAGAAAAACGCCATCTAAATTATTTGGTATGAATAAAGATACATTGATTGATATATTGGGAATAGAAGAATACATTGCCTATAAAATGATAGCACGTTTAACGACAATTAATGATCTTCTTTTTGCTTTAGCGAATTTAGAAAATGAAGGTATATCTCTCACAACGAAATATGAAGATAATTATCCTAAAATATTAACATCTAAACTCAAAAAAAGAGCACCTTTATATCTTTATTATGTTGGTGATTTATCCATTACAGAAAATCATATGGTATCTGTTGTAGGACCACAGGAACTTGAAAAAAGATTAAATACTTATACAAAGAATATTGTGACAAAGATTTATGATGAAGAAAAAGTTCTGGTTGCTAATGGAACAAAGGGAACAGATGCATATGCATTGAAAACTTTTTTAAATTTAGGTGGAAATGCAATCTGTTTTGTAAGTGATCATATGTTTGATAAGAAAAAGTCTTATTCAAAACATATTAAAGAAGGACGTTTATTGTTGTTGAGTGCTGTTGATCCATTTGCATATTTTAATGTAACGAATGCTTTGGATCGTAATATTTATGTGTGTGGTTTAAGTGATGTTCAAATTATTACAGCGACACATATTAATAGTGGGGCTGTCTGGTTTACAACGATTCAAAATTTCCATTATCATTGGACAAAACAAATGGTTTTAGATGATAGTCGTTATGGTGGAAATATTCGTTTATTGGAAATGGGAGCTATTAAAATAAGTTATGATGATATTTTATCATTATTAACACTTGATCAGATTATTGAAAAGAATGAAGTTGTTAAGGAGGAGGAAGAAGTTCTTGTAGATCAAATGTCTATCTATGAGTTCTTGGATGAATAATATGTTAAATAGGTTGATATGGCAATTTAAGAAAGCTCCAATTACAGTTTCTCTGATTGGTATATGTATTATTGTTTATATTTTAAGTTTTTTTCTGTTTGGTGAAGAAATGAATGCATTAGAAGGATTGTATTTTGGTGGATTTAATCCAGTTTATATACAGCTATCGCATGAATATTATCGCTTGTTGTCCGCAAACTTTATTCATTTTGGCATTCTTCATTTAGCAGTGAACTGTTATTCATTATATGGACTGGGATTGTTTATTGAAAAATCATTGGGTTTAAAAAAATATTTGATTTTGATTTTAGTCAGTGCTTTGACAACAACAGGTTTACCTTATTTATTTTATCTCATCACTGGTTATGGCGCAAATGTTGTAAGTGGAGGTATCAGTGGTGTGATTTTTGGATTAATTGGTGCTTTAGGAGCATTAGCACTGCGCTATAAATATATTTATATGGATATTTTTAAGCAGTTGGCACCTAATATTATTTTAATGCTTATAATTTCTTTTATTATACCATCTATTTCACTTTCTGGGCATTTAGCTGGACTTATTGGTGGTTTTGTTTGTACATATATTTTATTGATGATCAAACATCAAAAACATCTTATACATTAACAGGAGGGTTTTATGTCATTTCAAGATAAATATAAAGAATATAAAGAAAGACAAGAAGCAAAGAAATATTTTCGTTCTAATAATGATCAATTTCTTGACAGTACACAGTGGAGTAAAGTTATTGGGATTGGACTATTGACAGCGATTGCAGCTGGGGTTGTTTTAGGAATTGTGATTCACTCTTTACATATTACTTCATCATTATTTTATATTATATGTGCTTTGGTTGTTGCTGGAGCAGTGACTAAAATATCACAAATTCATTCATCACAAATGGCTATTTTAAGTGTGATTTTAACTGTTATCTGTTATGTCGTGGGAGAAATGACTATGATCTATCTTCCTTTACATGAAGCAGGTATGGGTATGCAATTTATATCATTGTTAGATATTTTCACTTTAAGTGTTCGTTCACTGTTTGTAGGAGATTTGTTTACAACAGTTGTTGCACTTATTGGATTATTTATTGCTTATGCTTCAGCAAAGTAAAAACCCGAATTTTTCGGGTTTTTAACATTTTGAAGGAAAATCAGGTTGATAATATTTTTGAACATATTCTTCATAAAGTTCTCTAAATCTTTCATAATGAACAATTTCACGTTGTCGTAAGAAAGATAATGGAGCAAGTAAATCAGGATCACGTGTTTGGTTCATCAAGTTTTCATAAACGGCTCTGGCTTTTTGTTCAGCAGCACAATCTTCCGCTAAATCAGCAACAGGATCACCAGTTGATGAAAAGACCATAGCATTAAATGGAACACCATTGGCATCATTAGGGAATAAAGCACAGCCATGCTCAGTATAATAACTTTGTAAACCAGCAGCTTTAATTTCTTCCATTGTTGCTCCCTGTGTTAATTGATAAACCATTGTTGATACCATTTCCATATGTCCAAGTTCTTCAGTACCGATATCGGTTAATAAAGCTTTTCCTTTTTCATCAGGCATTGTATAACGTTGTGTAATATAACGTGTTGAAGCAGCAAGTTCACCATTAGGTCCACCAAATTGTGTAATGATGAATTTGGCCATAGATAAATCTTTATTTTTAATGGAAATAGGATATTGTAATTTCTTACTATAAATCCACATTTTTAAACCTCCTTAATCTTTTTGATATTCCCAAGGCCAAGGACCTTGTATCCATTCAAATGGGATTTTATTTTGAGTGTTTTGTACTTCTAAAGGACCATATCTCTTTTCAAATACATCTTGGCTTTGTTTTGCCTTTTGAATATATTGTTCATATAATTGAATCATTTTTTCATCATGAGGATGCATATCTAAATAGAGATTGATTTCATGTGCTACAAAATAATACATCTGAACTTCTAGTAACGCTTGTTGACGTGCATTTTCAGGTTGTAGACAATAATTAGAAAATCCCTGATAAGACATATAGAGATCTTTAAATAAATTACCTAATGAAATAGCTTCCTGTGGATCAAAAAGAACAGGTTGACATTGTCTTGTTTGATTTGACATATAAAATGGTGAAAAACAGTTTTTATCTTCTTGAAAAATATTCATATTAACCTCCTTCCATCATAACATATGATTTGATTTATAAAACGATAAGGACACATGTTTATTTTCAGTTCATATTTTGTTTTTATAATAAAATAGAAAGGTGGCTGGTTTTATGAAAGTTCAAGTTGTTTATACAACGCATTGCAAAGATGCAAAACTTTTAGCAGAAGACATGGCAAGATATGCACGAACTTATGCCAAACCAATAACAGATTTTTCTTTTCAGGAAGACATTGATCTTCTGGTTATTGGATTTGAAGAATATCCATGTTTAAAAGATAAAGAATTAGAAAATTTTATATGTCAGCTATCTCGTCAACATATTCGTAATCTGGCATTATTTAACTTATTTTGTTTTAAAAGCAAAGAAATGGAAAAAATCATTCAATTATGTTTAAAACAGGATTTACCATTAATGAGAGAAACATATTCTTGTAAGAAGTCATTTAAAACAAAACATCATTTAGATGATGATATCATCTCTGGTGGTCGTGTATATATTGAAGATATGGTAAATATTTGTAATCATTATTATTGAGCTATCTATGGAATAGCTTTTTTTTGTATTTTATTTGTGATACAATATCTTTCATAAAAGGGGGAATATGAATGTCAAAGAAATATCAATTTGAAACATTGCAGATACATGCAGGACAAAAACCTGATCCTGTAACAAAAGCAACAGGTGTACCACTTTATTTATCTAATGCTTTTACATTTGATAGTGCTGATCAGGCAAAAAATATTTTTGCCTTAGAAGAAGGTGGCTATTTTTATTCACGTTTATCTAATCCAACGGTAGATGTTCTACAACAAAGAATGGCTGCTTTAGATGGTGGTGTAGGAGCGATTGCTTTTGCTTCTGGCACAGCAGCTATCATGGGATTGATTATGACTGTCTGCCAAAGTGGTGATGAAATTATTGCTGCAAATAATTTATATGGTGGAACAATTGGTTCATTATCAGGAACAATGCAGGGAATGGGATTTACTTCTCATTTTGTTAATCCACGTGATTTGGATACTATGGAGAACTTAATTAATGAGAAAACAAAAATGATATTTGTTGAATCTGTAGGTAATCCTAATGGAGATATGTTAGATTTTGATGCGATTAGTGAAATCTGTCATCGTCATCATCTATTATTTGTTGTAGATAATACGACACCAACGCCTTATTTATTTAGACCTATTGAACATGGTGCTGATTTGGTTGTTTATTCTACGACAAAATATATTGCTGGACATGGAAATGTTATGGGAGGAATCATTGTGGATAGTGGCCGTTTTGATTGGCATAATGAAAGATACCCATTGATGACAACACCTGATAAAGCTTACCATGATATTGTTTATGCAGATTTAGGACAAGAGGCTTTTTGTACCAAAGCTGTTGCGAAAACATTGCGAGATTTAGGTGGATGTATGTCGCCATTTAATGCATATATGACTTTACTTGGATTAGAAACATTATCTTTACGTATGGATAAACATGTTGAAAATTCAAGAAAGATTGCTGAGTTTTTACAAAATCATGAAAAAGTGGAATGGGTAAGCTATGCTGAGTTAAAAGGCCATTCATCATATGATTTATGTCAGAAATATTTTCCAAAAGGTTTTGGAGGATTGTTTACTTTTGGAGTAAAGGGTGGTTTAGAAGCTGGAAAATCAGTTATTAATCATATTCAACTTTTTACTCATGTTACAAATTTTGCTGATTCTAGAAGTCTACTCACACATCCTGCATCAACAACACATGCTCAAATGAGTGAAGAAGAAAGATTAGCTGGAGGAGTGCAACAAGGAACAATTCGTATTTCTGTAGGATTAGAGAATGTTGATGATCTGATTGCTGATTTAAATCAAGCATTTGATCAAATTTAATCAATAAAAAAGCCTTATGAAATAAATTCCATAGGGCTTCTTTATTCAACAATCATAGCATTAGGCAAAGGTGCCTTAGGATTGTTCTTATTGAAATGATCATAGAAAAGAACACCGTCAAAATGATCGAGTTCATGTTGTAAACAAATAGATAAAAATCCTCTTGCAACAATAGTGACATCTTGATGTGTTAAAACATCATATCCTTTGACAGTTACTTTTGCATGTCTAGGAACATATCCATCTTTTTCCTCATTGACACTTAAACATCCTTCACCATCTTTTAAATAAGATTGTTTTTCTGTATAAGAAACAATTTTAGGATTAACAAGAGCATAGTCATCGGCTTTTTTTATATTTCCATCCTGATCGTATGTCAAAACATGAATAGCACACATTCTTTTTAAAATACCTAATTGTACTGCTGCGATTCCAACGGCAGGACGTAATTGATATTTTTCAGAAAGCTCTTCATCTTGTGAATTCACAAGAAATTCATGCATATCTAATAATAATTGTTCGTCTTCCTGGCTAAGAGGCATCTCTACAGGTTGAGAAATCTCACGAATCAAAGGATGATGATCATCAATAATATCTTTCATTAAAATCATGTTGTTAATCACCTCGCCATGTATTGTATCATAAACGAAAAAAATATGCTAGAAATCTAGCATATTTTTTGGATTAACAAATTTTTGTGCATCCACAGATAATAAGCAATAAGAAGACAACTAAGACAATAGCAAACCAAGTGCAGCCATTATTGCAACTAAATCCACCACAACTTGTTGTCATGACTGGAAAACTGTTGCAGCCACCACATCCAAATGGATTAAATCCAAATGTTGGCATGAAGCTATTGCATCCACATCCTCCGTAATTATAACAAGAGTTCATTGAAATCCCTCCTTTCACTTTAAACTATTCTTTATTTACAAATTTGCTAGTGTTTCTACCCAATTCCTGTTTTATTTTTAATTCATATCATGTATAATATGAAAAAGATAGGAAGTGAAGAAAATGTACGATTATCCGTTGAGTCCATTTTGGGATACCCAAGATATTATTGATGTAATGTCTTTATATAATGCTGTTGAAAAAGCTTATGAAGAAGGTATTTCAAAAGATGAATTTATGACATGTTATCGTCGATATATAAAAGTTGTTGATTCAAAAAGTGAACAAAAACAAATTGATGCTGCTTTTGAAAAGGTTTCACATTATTCAATATATAAAGTTTTTCAAAAAGCTAAAGACAATGATTGGATTGACATGCGATGATAAATTTATTGAAAAGAATTTTTAAAAGACGTGGAGTTGATAAGACAGTTTACTTTTGTGTAGTTATTTTAACCATATATGGTATTGTGATGATTGGAAGTGCTTCAGTTGGTCAATCAGCGAAGATGGGACCTATGTATGCTTCTATGAATATGATTAAACAAGCTATTTTTGTGTTGGGTGGTTTTGCAACGATGATTTTTTTGACACGTTGTTTTAAAAAGAGCTGGGTGAATGCCAATTCAACATGGATCTTTTATGCTATTGGTTTAGTTTTAATGTTAGCTTGTTTATTTTTTGAAGATGGAAAAGGTTCACATGCCTGGATTCGTATTGGCTCATTTACTATACAGCCTGCTGAGTTTATGAAAGTTATTATGATTCTTTTTCTGTCTTTCCATTTTGGAGAAATCGAAGAATATTGTCAGATTCCTCGAAATATCACAAGACAAAAAAAGGAAGAACTTCAAAAAAGAAAATTATGGTATTGTATACTTAGACCTATTTTAGCTATTTTTATTGCCTTTTTTGTTGGTGTCTTTTTACAAAAGGATATGGGAAGCTCTTTAATTATGGCGTTTATCTGTATGATGTTGTTTTTTATTACACCACGTCCATACTATACCAAATATAAAAAACTTGCTTTGATTTTACTGGTTATTGGTTTTATTCTTATATTGTTAAGTGCAACTTTCATATTAAAACCATATCAGTTAGGTCGTATTTATACCTGGTTAAATCCTTTGGGTGATATTGAAGGTGATGGCTGGCAATTAACGAATGCATTGATTGCTTTTGCGACAGGTGGTTTATTTGGAAAAGGGTTTGGATCATCAACTCAAAAGTATGGCTATATACCTGAATCACATAATGACTTTATTGTGGCCATTATTTATGAGGAATTAGGTTTGGTTGGTTTCATGCTGTTTTTAATTCCTTATGTGATTATTATATATAAGATGTTTCATTATGCATTAAGAATTAAGGATACAAAAAGTAAATTAATTCTTTATGGAGTAGGATTATATTTCTTTACTCATTTATTAGTGAATGTTGGAGGAGTTTCTGGCTTTATTCCTATGACAGGAGTTCCATTGTTATTGATTTCTTCAGGGGGTTCTTCAACTTTGGCAGCTATGATGGGATTAGGAATTGCTCAATCTATCATTGCAAAATATAATCGTGATCTTTTAAAAGAACAAATGGAATAAAATTGCATATGTTATTAATGGTGAGAATATGCAAATTGATGATTTTAAAGCTTTTGTGAAAACGATACCAGCTATTCGCGAAGAAGTTGTAAAAGGACGTTATACCTGGCAGCAACTTTATGAATTTTATGTTTTATATGGTGAAGATGACAAAATGTGGGAACCTTATAAACATAATAGGACAGACTTGACTGGGTTGTTAGATATTTTAAAAAATGTTGATTTAGATGCTCTTTCAAAAAGTTTTGAGGGGTTGCAAAAAATCTTAGATCTTGTTGGCACTTTTGTTGTTAAAGAACAACCAAAGTCTCAAAATAGGCAGTGGTACGATGATTAATGAGGAGTTGCGTCAATATTTAAGAATGCACCCAAAATGGTATTTGATTTTATCACGCTATCCTCAAGAGTTTCCAACACTTTTACGACAATATAAAGTAGAAAATAAAATGACTTTTGCTGACCGTATTGAAAGAGTAGGAACTTTATTACAGATGTTAGATATGTTATTGTAGGTGAAAAATATGTATGAAATGATTGATGAACTAATGGATGCTATTTTTAAAACAGAAGAATTTGAAAAATATAATCAGGCACAATGCCATTTGTATCATGATCAGACTGTTGCATTATTATCGAGGTATCAAAGTTTGAAGGAAGATTATTTAAAAATAAAAGACTATCCTGGAGATATTGGGCAACAGTCATTAAAAAAAGAATTACAGCAAGTTCAATATGAGATGAGTCAAAATTCTTTTATTCAGAATTATTATCAGGCTTATGATCAATTGAATGACTTGTTAGAAGAAGTCACATGTATTGTTTTTAAGAATATAAGTGATGATTTACAAATAGAACGTTTTCAGTTGTGAGGTATAATTCATGAGAGTCATTGCAGGAAAATTAAAGAGTCGTCAACTTAAAAGTGTTGATTCTAAATTAACACGACCTACAACAGATAAAAACAAAGAAAATTTATTCAATATGATAGGTCCTTATTTTCAAGGTGGTACATGTTTAGATTTGTTCGCTGGTAGTGGTGGACTTGGAATTGAGGCTATTAGTCGTGGTATGGATCAATTGTATAGTGTTGATAAACAATATCGTGCTTTTTTAACAGTGAAAGACAATGTAAAAGCATTAAAGATTGAAGATGTTGTTCATATTTATAAGATGGATTATTGGAAAGCTTTATTAAAGTTTGCTCAGGAGAATATTTGCTTTGATTTGGTTTTACTTGATCCACCTTATAGTATGAAAGTTCATCAGAAAATATTAGATTTTCTGGTTGAAAATCATATGTTGAATGATGATTGTATTATTGTTATAGAAGATTTAAAAGAAGAAGCCATTGATGTTAAAGAACCATTTATATTAAAGAAACAACAAATTTATGGGATTACATCTTTACAAATATTAATATATAAGGAGAATAAATCATGAATGCAGTATATGCTGGAACATTTGATCCGGTTACATGTGGTCATTTGGATATTATTGAACGTGCAAGTAAGATGTATGATGTTTTGTATGTCACTATATTTATCAATCCGCAAAAAACAACATTGTTTTCTCTTGAAGAACGTTTGGCGCTTTTAAAAGAGGTGACAAAAACTTATACTAATGTTCGTGTGGATTTTAGTGATGATTTAGCAGTATCTTATGCTAAAAAAATGAATGCACCCATACTGGTACGAGGTTTACGTGCAACGATGGATTTTGAATATGAATTACAGTTGGCCTTTTCAAATCAATATTTAGATGATAGTGTGGATATGATTTTTTTAATGACGAGGCCTAATCATTCTTATATTTCTTCTTCATCAGTCAAAGAAATTGCTTCACACCATCGTTGTGTAACAGGCTTGGTACCACCGATTGTGGAAAAAGCATTACATGAAAAATTTGGGTAATATAAATAAGGGAGGATCTATGAAAAGAATTGTTGATTTAAATGAATTGTCTTTAGAACAGATTCAAAATATTATTGATGAGGCTATTGCTTTTAAAAATGGTAAAGTGATTGATTATCACCAAAAGAAAGTTGTTGCCAATCTTTTTTTTGAGCCATCAACAAGAACTCATTATAGTTTTGATATGGCTGCTGGTAATTTAGGCTGCCGTACTCAAAATTTTGAGGCTAGTAATTCAAGTTTAAAGAAAGGTGAAACTTTGTATGATACTTGTAAATTATTTGAAAGTATCGGTTGTGATGCTTTAGTTATTCGTCATCCTGAAGAAGATTATTTTAAACAGCTAGAAAAGCTTAATGTTCCTATTTTAAATGCTGGTGATGGTAAAGGAAATCATCCTTCACAATCTTTACTTGATTTAATGACTATTAAAGAAGAATTTGGACATTTTGAAGGATTAAATGTTGTTATTGTGGGTGATATTTTACATTCACGTGTCGCTCATTCTAATTATCATGTTATGCAAAGACTTGGTATGAATGTATATACTTCTGGACCATTGGAATATAAACAGGAAGGCTACAACTATGTTGATTTTGATGATGTTATTGAAGACATGGACATTGTTATGCTTTTAAGAGTTCAACATGAACGTCATGTTGGAGATGAAAATTTTTCTAAAGAAAAATATCATCAGATTTATGGATTATCTTTAGAAAGATATCAACGTTTAAAGGAAACAGCTATTATTATGCATCCTGCTCCTATTAATCGTGATGTAGAAATTAAAGACGAATTGGTAGAAAGTGAGAAGAGTCGTATTTTTACACAAATGCAAAATGGTGTTTTTGTAAGAATGGCAATGCTTCATAAGGTATTAGAAAATGAATAATTACTTATTAAAAAACGCTTATTTATATAATCAGGGTATTTTTCAAAAAACAGATATTTTAGTCAAAGATGGTTATATTGAAGAGATATCTTCAAATATCGAAAACGGTGATATGCCTGTCATTGATTTACAAGGTAAGTTGGTTTCACATAATTTTATAGATATACATACACATTTAAGAGAACCAGGATATGAACATAAAGAAACAATTCATACAGGAAGTTTAAGTGCATTGTATGGTGGATATGGTACAATTGTAGCTATGGCGAACACAAATCCATGTATGGATGATATTGAAACAGTTTTAGATTTTAAACATAGGGTTGAACAAGATGGTTGTGTTAACATCTATACATATAGTGCAATCACTCAAAATCTTCAAGGTCAGAAATTAGTAGATATGGCACGTCTTATTGATGAAGATATAGTCGTAGGTTTTTCTGATGATGGTAAAGGTGTTCAAAGTGATGAGATGATGGAATTGGCTATGCAGTTGGCAAGTAATTTAGATTCTATTATTGTCGCTCATTGTGAAGATGAAAGTGAGCTGCATGGTGGTTGTATACATGAAGGACGTTATGCTAAAGAACATCATTTAATAGGTATTAATAGTGCTTCAGAGTATAAGCAGGTAGCAAGAGATTTAGAGATAGTGAGGCAATATCACAATCGTTATCATGTTTGTCATATTTCTACAAAAGAAACTGTAGCTTTATTAAATGAAGCTCAAAAAGAAGGTTTATCTGTATCAGGTGAAGCTTCACCACATCATTTAATTTTAACAGAAGACAATATTAAAGATTGTCATCCTAATTTTAAGATGAATCCACCACTTAGAAGTCAAGAAGATCATCAGGCACTTATTCAAGGACTCAATGATCGTACAATCACAGTTATTGCTACTGATCATGCGCCACACGCTAGAGATGAAAAGAATACATCTATTCAAAATGCACCGTTTGGTATTATAGGTTTACAACATGCATTTCCATTATTATATACTTATTTAGTTAAGAAAAATCTGGTTTCTTTAGAAACAATTCTAGATGCTTTAACAGTTGGACCAGCTCAAGTTTTACATTTTGACTGTCAAGTTCAAACTGGTTCTTTAGCTAATTTATGTATTTTTGACCTTGATCAATCTTTTACGATTGAAGAAAAGGACTTGAAATCAAAATCAGCCAACACACCATTTTTAGGAACAACATGTTATGGTCGTATTTTTGCTAATATTTTGAATGGTGAATTTATAAATTTGGAGGAAAAATAAATGGAAAACTATCAGGGAATAATGACAATTGTTTCTAAAAAAGAACTTGTCAAAGATGTATATGAAATGGTTTTAGAAGGTGAAGCTGCAAAGTTTATTCAAACACCAGGACAATTTATTAATGTCAAAATTAATGACTCATTACAGCCTTATTTAAGAAGACCCATGAGTATTTGTGCTTATGATGAAAATCATATCACTATTATTTTTAAAGTTGTTGGAGAAGGAACACAGATTCTTTCACAGAAAAATATTGGTGATACTTTAGACTGTTTAACAGGACTTGGAAATGGCTTTTTAGATTTTCAGGCTCAAAAGGCAGTTGTGATTGGTGGAGGATTAGGTGTGCCACCGATGTATAATTTAGCAAAAACTTTAAAAAATCATGGTGTTGAAGTTCAGGCTGTACTTGGATTTAATAGTCAAAATGATATTTTCTATCAAAAGGAATTTATGGACATTTGTCCTACATATATAGCAACTATGGATGGAAGTGTTGGCGTTAAAGGGACTGTTATTGATGCTTTAAAAGAAAATCATATTGAATTTGATAAATATTATGCTTGTGGACCTGAAAAAATGCTTGATGCTTTGGTTTTAACATATCCTGAAAATGGTTATCTTTCATTTGAAGCGCGTATGGGATGTGGTTTTGGGGCTTGTATGGGATGTTCATGTAAAGTCAAGACAAAACCATATAAACGTATTTGTGTTGAAGGACCAGTGTTAATGTCAAGTGAGGTGATTGTCAATGGCTAATTTAAGAGTTGAATTACCTGGATTAAACATGAAAAATCCAGTTATTCCAGCAAGTGGAACATTTGGTTTTGGATATGAGTTTACAAAATTTTATGATATCAACTGTTTAGGTTCGATGATGTTAAAGGGAACAACTTTAGAACCACGTTATGGAAATCCTTTACCAAGAATCGCAGAGGGACCAAGTGGAATGTTAAATGCTATTGGTTTACAAAATCCAGGTGTGGATGCAGTGATACATGAAGAATTAGAAAAATTACGTCCATTATACAATGATAAAGTTATTGCTAATATTGGGGGTAGTGCTATTGATGATTATGTTGAAACTGCTAAACGTCTATCTAAACATGATATGGTAGGGGCATTAGAACTTAATATTTCTTGTCCTAACGTACATGCGGGAGGAATTCAATTTGGAACTCATCCGGACATGGCTGCCGCAGTGACAAAGGCTGTAAAAGCAGTGAGTCAAAAACCTGTTTATGTAAAACTTTCTCCAAATGTCACTGATATAGTTGCTATGGCAAAAGCAGTTGAAGCAGCTGGAGCAGATGGAATTACAATGATTAATACAATGATAGGAATGCGTTTTGATATCAAAACAGGAAGACCAATTATTGCAAATAAAACAGGTGGATATAGTGGACCAGCTATTTTTCCAGTGGCTTTACGTATGGTTTATCAAGTGACTCAGGCAGTGTCTATTCCTGTTATTGGAATGGGTGGGATTGCCACTGGTAAGGATGCTATTGAAATGATGATAGCAGGAGCTAGTGCAGTGGCTGTAGGTTGTCAAAACCTTGTTGATCCTTATGCTTGTCCTAAAATCATTCAGGAAATGAATGATATTTTGGATGACATGGGTATTGAAGATATTCATGAGATTATTGGAAAATCACATCAATATAAATAATGATTGAAATATATGAAAATGGACATACTAGAAATGGTGAATAGTATGTCCATTTATTTTCAACTTTTTTTAGCAAGCTTTTTTTGGGGAAGTAATGTTATTGTTATGAAATTATTGCTGAATCAGCTTCCTTTTTTATTTTTAGCATTTTTAAGAGTCTTATTATCTTTTTTATTTTTAGGTTTATATATTTGTTTTACTCATATTCCTTTACATTGTCCAAATAAGAAGAAATTAATCATTATTGCACTTCTATCTATATATTTAAACTTCTATTTTACTTTCTTGGGTATGAATCAAGTGAAAGGGGTAGATAATGCATTTATGAATGCTTTATCTCCAACAGTAACTTTCTTATTATCATTTCTTTTTTTAAGAAATCATTATACATTTAAAGAATGGATAGCTATGTTTTTATCATTATTTGCTTTTTTACTGTCTATTCATTTTCAGATTTTTTCAATACAGATTGGATTCTTTTATCTTCTGCTTGGTATGATTCTCTATATTTCTGGTAATATTCTTATTCAAAAATGGAATATTTCTCATAGTATAAGTTTTACTTTTTTTGAATTGTTATTTGGCTCTCTTTTTTTACTTGGACATTGTTTGTTAGATGGACAATTGAGATTTTATCAGTTAAGTTCGTTAAATATATGGGACTGGATTTTATTTTTGATTATTTCTGGTCTAGGGTTTGCTTTTATACAAATCACTTATATGAAAGCTATTCAACAAATCGGTGCTGTTCAAACAAGTTTCTTTTTAAGTTTAAATCCTGTGTTTACTTATATAGAATCCTTAATATTTTTAAATGAAAGTTTTGATTTGATGCATTTTATCAGTTTTTTATTATTAATGCTTTCTTTGATTATGATACAAAAAAAGAAAACTTCATGAGTTTTCTTCGTAATAGTGTATGAGAGCCTGTGTTCCTAGATTGTCTTCTTGAAGACTTTGATACATTTGTAAGACAGTATTTAAGACAGGAAGTTCTTGATGATCCATTTCCTCTTTAGCAATTTTTAAATCTTTGATAAAATGCTTGATATAAAACCCTGGCTGAAACTGTTCATCAATCATCGCTTGTCCATTATGTTCTAACTGCCAGCTGGCAGCGGCACCTTTGGTGATACATTGCATCAATATATCCATATCTAATTGATGTTCTTTGGCATAGTGAATGGCTTCACTGACACCTGCAATGGTTCCAGCAATCACTATCTGATTAGCCATTTTGGCATGTTGACCCATACCGCTTGTTCCTACATATAGACTTGTACCTAGGATATCTAATATTTTTTGAACTTTTTGAAAAGTTGTATAGTCTCCACCAACCATAATAGAGAGTGTTGCATTTTTGGCTCCTAAATCTCCTCCAGATACGGGAGCATCTAAACTTTCTAACTGATGTGCTTTGGCATCGTTATAAATTGCTTTTGCAAGTTTTGGCGATGATGTTGTCAAATCTATAAGAATAGCTCCTGGCTTTGCATTGTTTATGATTCCTTTTGGACCATAATAAATATCTTTAACATCATGAGGGTAGCCTACCATTGTCATAATTATGTCTTGATTTTGTATACAGTCATAAACACTGTCTTTCCAGGTAATACCAAGATTTATTAAATCTTGTACCTTGCTTTTAGTACGTGTATAGATTGTTACATCATATCCAGCGCTAGTAAGATGTTGAACCATAGGTTTACCCATAACGCCAACACCAATAAATGCTATTTTATTCATGAAATATCCTGGTATATTATAATTGACTCATTTATCAGTCATTAAAATATACCTTCTCCTTTCTATCAACTTTATTAATACGTAGTTGATGACGTTTAGGTTTATATGTAAAATTGAAATATGTGTTTGTGGATTTGTATTTTTCCTTGTGGCTTTGACTACTTCAAGGAGGTTTGGACCACTCACTTATTCCTCAATAACGATGAGTTAGATGAGTCTTTGAATTCGCATTTTGAACCAGGTTTTATGGTCTAAGTGTTGTGGGTACCACATCACATGAAATTTATTTGAAAGGATGGTTTTTATGAAATTAGTTGGTATTGATATTGGAAAGCACAAGCATTTCGTCAGTATCGTTGACAAGTTGACTGGTGAAATTATTCTTCAGCCTGTCGCTTTCTCTAATAATGCTCAGGGTTTTGAATTCCTTATCTCTCAGATCGCTCTCTATCCTGTTGATAGCGTTCTTATCGGTATGGAAGATACTGGTCATTATCATTTCGCTTTATTGCGCTTTCTTTTACAGAAAAACTACAACGTCGCTTTGATCAATCCTAAAACTACCGATCTCAATCGTAGAATGGATGGTGGCATCACTAAAAACGATAAACTTGATACTCTTAATATATGCGATATATTAAGCTCAAATAAACTCAAGAAACCTTATCGTTTGACGTCATCTAAGAAATTTGACCTTTATGAACAGAAGCAGCTGACTAGGTTGCATCATTCCCTCAAGGAACAGATTAATGTTCTTTCCAATCGTCTGCAGAAATGCATAGATCTTGTTTTCCCTGAATATAACTCACTTTTTAAATCCAAGTATGGAAAAGTCTATATGTCTATTCTTAAACAGTTCGGCAGTGCAAAGGCTATTGCACAGGCTGACATCAGAACATTACGCAAATGCTTTGATATTACCGGC